>JBOHMF010000283.1:0-6033 GCA_050730055.1 Allostellaceae bacterium | reverse complement strand
CCGATCTCTTCGCCGGGATCAGATCGGTCCTCGGCACCGCCGCCCGTCACGGCCTCGACGCTTACCAGGCCATCCGCCAAACCCTATGCGACCGTTCCATCCTCGATCCGGGTTGAGCAGTTACGGTACAAGTATAGTGAATCTCCTCATTATATTACACTCCCCTCTCCAATTTCGTCAGCAGAAATGGCTCTTCTTCAAAGGACAAGAGGTTTAAATGTTATTAAATACTCATCTAAAGACCGTCATAAAGAATTAACCTCTGGTTTGATGGATCTTGGAATAGCTGTTGGCAATGAGAGAAACGAAATAGCGACTCTTCAGAGTTGGTAAAAGTATTAGATTTATCTTATAGTTATATTGCTTGTCAGAACAGGCGGTCGAGCACGTCGTGATGGATCGTGACCGGATCGCGCCGGCGCAGCGCGGCGGTGAATTCCGCCGCGAGATCGGATTTGAGCGCCTGCGTCGCCTGGGCGGAAAGGGCTTTTGTATCGGCCGGCTTTGGCGCCGGCGCGCGTACGATCTTCTGAAGCTGGGCGACGGTGGCCCCGCTCGGGTCGGTGGTCGTGACCGCGGCGCCGGGTTTGGCGGTAAAGAGCGCGGCGACGAGTTGCTGCGGCACGCCGTCATCCTGATCGCCGCTGCGCGAGAGCGGCGGCGAGACCGTCGCCTTCAAGCCTTTTTGCTGCGCCGCCGCGGCGAGCGGGGTGCCCGCCTTGACCGCGGCCATGAGGTCCTTCGCCTCGGCGGCGATCTTGTGCTTGCGCGCCTCGGCCTGCCACGCGGCGATCGCCTGCGCCTTGACATCGGCAAGCGGGCGCACCTGCGGCGGCGTGATCTTATCGACGCGCAGAACAAAGATGCCGCCGGCCTCGGTGTGATAGACCCGGCTGCTCTCCCCCTTTTCGGCGGCAAAGGCGAGCTTCAGGACCCGGTTGGGGTCGATCGGCAGGGTGACCGGCTTGCCGTTGGGAGCGATGCCGTGCTCGTCGAGAGCGGCGATCCTTGTCGTTTTCAGCCCGAACTTTTTGGCGGTCGCGCCAAGGCTGGCGCCGCCGGCGAGCGCGTCATCGACATGATTGCCGATCGTCTCGATCCGGCCGCCGGCGGCGCGGCGCCCCGCGGCGAGGGCGAGCTTGGGCTTGGCCTCTGCAAAGGTTTCGGTTTTTGGCGGCTCAATCTGCGTGACCCGCAGGATGTGCCAGCCGAGCGGGCTTTGGATCGGCGCGCTGGGTTTGTTGAGGGGCAGCGCGAACGCGGCGTCGGAAAGCGCTTTTGGCAGGTCTTTTGGTCCGACAAGACCGAGATCAATTGTCGCCGGGTCCTGCCCGGCGATTGTCGTCGCCACCTCCTTCCACGGTTTGCCGGCCTTGAGCGCGGCTTCGGCCGCCTTGGCCTTGGCCTCGGTGGGGGCGAGGATCTGCTCGACGTGCCGGCGCTCGGTGATGACAAACGAACCCCGCTCCTCCTCATAGGTCTCTTTCAACTGCGCCTCGGGGGTCTTGAAGGTCTTGGCGATGTCGTCGGGGACGAGGCTCGCAATGGTGAGGGCGCGATATTCGGGGGCGCGGAAGAGATTGGGATGGGTCTTGTAGAATTGATCGAGCGCGGCCGGCCCCGGCGTGCCGACATCGCCAGCCCCGGTATCTGGCAAGGCGACGATCGCGGCGATCCGCTTCTCGTTCTGAAAGCGGTAGACGAGGTCGATCAGGGAGTGGGGCGCAGCCGCCCCGGCGGTGAGCGCGCCGTAGAGATCGGCGCGCGGGATGGCCAGGCGCAACCGCTCGACGAGCTGGCTCTCGGTCATGTTGTTTCGGGCCAGCACCTCCTCGAACAACGTCCGGTCAAAGCTGCCGTTGGCGGCGCGAAAGCTCGGGTTGCCGAGGATCACGCTGCGGATGCCGGCATCAGAGACATCGAGGCGCAGCCGTTTGGTCTCGCCTTGGGCCAGGGTGCGATCGATCATCTGGGTCAGCACCGCATCGACGATGCCAAGCTTTTTGGCCTGTTTCATATCGACGACCCGGCCCAGTTGCGCGCTGAGCCGCTGGAGGTCGGGTTGCAGCGCGTCCTGCAAATCCTGCGCGGTGATCTCCTGGCTGCCGACCGTCGCGACCACCGGCCCCTGCGAGCCGCCAAACCGGAAGTCGCCGATGCCCCAGACCACAAAGGTCGCGATCAGGACCGCAAACAGCCCCTTGACCATAAAGGATGCGCCGCGCGAGCGGATCGACTGCAACATGGGCATGGGCGGTCTTGACCTTTCAACGGGTCCGGGCCGGTTGACCCGGCCCCAGCCCGGTGTGATCCTGGTGCTCTCGGGCGGCGGATCATAAAGGCGGGGCCGCGGAGCGGCAATACTCGCCCCGAAAGAGCGTGGGCGAGCGAGCAGGGATGGGAGCGGATGGCGGAGCACCGGAAAATCATCGTCGGCAACTGGAAGATGAACGGGCTGCGTGCCGACGGCTCGGCCCTGGCGCGCGCCCTGGTGCATCGGGTCGCCGCGCGCGCACCCGTCTGCGACCTCGTCCTCTGCCCGCCGGCGATCCTGCTGCCGGAGGTGGCCGGCGTCCTCGCCGGCAGCGGCATCGCGCTCGGCGGCCAGGACTGCCATTCCGCCGCCAAGGGCGCTCATACCGGCGACATCAGCGCCGAGATGCTGGCCGACGCCGGGTGCACGCATGTCATTCTCGGCCATTCGGAACGACGCCAGGGTCACGGCGAGAGCGACGCTCTCGTGCGCGCCAAGATCGCCGCCGCCTGGCGCGCCGGCCTCACCGCGATCCTGTGCGTCGGCGAGAGCCGGGACCAGCGTGAGGCGGGCGAAGCCGCCGCGGTGGTCGGGACTCAGCTCGCCGGCTCGATCCCGCCAGGCGGCGATGGTGGCACCGACGCCGGCCGCCTCATCATCGCCTATGAGCCGGTGTGGGCGATCGGCACCGGGCTGACCCCGACTGCCGGGGATATCGTGCAGATGCACCGGGCGATTCGCGCCCGCTTCCCGGCCGGTGTGCGCGTCCTTTACGGCGGCTCGGTCAACCCCGGCAACGCCCCCGAGATCCTGGCTCTCTCCGAGGTTGACGGGGCGCTCGTCGGCGGCGCCAGCCTCGAGGCCGGTCCGTTCTCGGCCATTGCCGCCGCCTGCGGGTGAGATTATTTAACTCCGATGATCTTTCTGCTGCTCGCGTTTCATATCCTGGTCGCCATCGCGCTTGTCGGGGTCGTTCTGATGCAGAAGAGCGAAGGCGGCGCGCTCGGCAGCATCGGCGGCGGCGCCGGCATGTCCGGTTTTATGACCGGGCGCTCGACGGCCAACCTGCTGACCCGCGTGACGTCGATCCTCTTTGCGATTTTTGTGGTGACGAGCGTCTCGCTGGTGCTGCTGAGCACGCGAACGCAGGCACCGCCCTCGATTCTCGGCCACATGCTGCCGCACGAGGCGGTGCCGCCGCTGCCTGCGCCCACGCTGCCGGCTGTGCCGCCCGCGCATTAGCCCTGCGACAATCGCGGTGGGAGGACGGGGGACGATCCTGTAGGCTGGGGGTCCATGACGCGCTTCATCTTTATCACCGGCGGCGTGGTCTCCTCTCTCGGCAAGGGTCTGGCGGCGGCGGCCCTGGGGGCGCTGTTGCAGGCGCGCGGTTTTCGGGTCCGGCTCAGAAAACTCGACCCCTACCTCAACGTCGATCCGGGGACGATGAGCCCCTATCAGCACGGCGAGGTCTTTGTTACCGACGACGGCGCCGAGACCGATCTCGATCTCGGCCATTACGAGCGCTATGTCGGGGTCGCGGCGCGCAGGAGCGACAGCGTCACCACCGGGCGCATCTATTCGACCGTGATCGGGCGCGAGCGCCGCGGCGAATACCTCGGCGCCACCGTGCAGGTCATCCCGCACGTCACCGACGCCATCCGCGAATTTATCGAAGCCGATCTCGACGGCGAGGATTTTGTCCTGTGCGAGATCGGCGGCACCGTCGGCGATATCGAGAGCCTGCCCTTTCTCGAAGCGATCCGTCAGCTCGGCAACGAGTTGGGGCGCGAGCGCGTGCTCTATGTCCACCTGACTCTGGTGCCGTGGATCGCCTCGGCCGGCGAACTCAAAACCAAGCCGACCCAGCACTCGGCCAAGGAATTGCTGGCGGTCGGCATCCAGCCCGACATCCTGTTGTGCCGCTGCGACCGGCCGATCGCACCGGCCGCGCGCAAAAAGATCGCGCTTTTTTGCAATCTGCGCGAGAGCCGAGTGATCCCGGCCATCGATGTCGAGACGATCTATGCCGTGCCGCTGGCCTATCACGCCGAGGGGTTTGACCGCGAGGTGTGCCGTCATTTTGGCCTCGACGCGCGCGAACCCGATCTGGAGCGCTGGCAGGCCATCGTCGAGCGCATCGCCAAGCCGGAAGGCGAAGTGACGATCGCCATCGTCGGCAAGTACACGCATCTGCCCGACAGCTACAAATCGCTGGCCGAGGCGATGACCCACGGCGGCATCGCCAACAATGTCCGGGTCCATCTCGACTGGATCGACTCGGAGGTGTTTGAGACCGAGGACGAGGCCGTGCGCCAACTCGAAGACGTGCACGGCATCCTGGTGCCGGGCGGCTTTGGCGAGCGCGGCACCGAGGGCATGATCGCGGCGGTGCGTTTTGCCCGCGAGCGGCTCGTGCCGTATTTTGGCATCTGCTTTGGCATGCACATGGCGATCATCGAGGCGGCCCGTCATCTCGCCGGTCTCAGCGGCGCAGGTTCGACCGAGTTCGGCCCCTGCGAACATCCGGTCGTTGGGCTGATGACGGAATGGGCGCGCGGCAACACGCTGGAGCGGCGCAACGCCACCGGCGATCTCGGCGGCACGATGCGCCTTGGCGCCTATGAGGCGATGCTGACGCCGCGGAGCCGGGTCGCGCAGATCTATGGACAGCCGCGGATCAGCGAGCGGCACCGCCATCGCTACGAGGTCAACATCCGCTACAAGGGGCGGCTTGAGCAATCGGGTCTGTTGTTTTCCGGCATGTCACCCGATGGGGTGTTGCCCGAGATCGTCGAGATTCCCGAGCATCCGTGGTTTCTCGGCGTGCAGTTTCACCCGGAATTGAAATCGCGCCCGTTTGAGCCCCACCCGCTCTTTACCTCCTTTGTGCGCGCCGCCTTGGACCAGTCGCGCCTTGTGTGAAAAGAGCGGAATGCGCTTTGCTTTTCCGCCCTACAATGACCGCGCAGGGCGGAATAGCGCAGCGTATTCCGCCGATACCGCTTCATGTTGGGGGGATCATGCAACCGCATCGCGTTTCGATTGGCCATATTACGCTCGGCAACGATCTGCCGCTGGTCTTGATCGCCGGGCCGTGCGCGCTCGAAAACCGGGCGCACGCACTCGAAATGAGCGCGGCTCTCGTCGAGATCACGCGGAAGCTCGGCATTGGCTTCATCTACAAGACATCGTTCGACAAGGCGAACCGCACCTCGATCGACAGCCCGCGCGGCTGCGGCATCGCGGAGGGCCTGCCGATTCTCGCCGAGATCCGCGAGACGCGCGGCTGCGCGGTGCTGACCGATGTGCATCTGCCCGAGCAATGCGCGCCGACCGCAGAGGCGGTCGATGTCTTGCAAATCCCGGCTTATCTGTGCCGTCAGACCGATCTTCTTGTCGCTGCGGCGCAGACTGGCCGTGCCGTCAATGTCAAGAAGGGCCAGTTTCTTGCGCCCTGGGACATGAAGAATGTGGCGCGCAAGATCGCGGCGAGCGGCAACGATCGGGTGCTCTTGTGCGAGCGCGGTGCGAGCTTTGGCTATAACACGCTGGTCTCCGATATGCGCTCGCTGCCGGTCCTCGCCGAGACCGGTTTCCCGGTTGTCTTCGACGCCACCCATTCGGTGCAGCAGCCGGGTGGGCAGGGCGGGAAAAGCGGCGGCGAGCGCCGCTTTGTCGAGACGCTGGCGCGCGCCGCGGTCGCCGTCGGGGTCGCCGCGGTATTCATGGAAACCCACGAGGACCCCGACCGCGCCCCCTCCGACGGCCCTAACATG
>JBOHMF010000282.1:0-6046 GCA_050730055.1 Allostellaceae bacterium | reverse complement strand
GCGATCGCCCGGCGCCACGATCTGCGCCGTGGTGATCGGCTCGCCCGGGGCAAAGGGCTGGCGCGCCACCCAGCCGGCGAGGCTCTGGGGCGAACGCGCGCCGGCGAGGATGTAGGCGGGGTCGAGCGGCCCGGTCGGCCAGCGCTGCCAGGTGAAATCGTTGGCTTTCAGGATCTCGCCGCGGCTGAGGGCCTTCTTGGCGACCAGCACCTCCCGCGGGGGCGGGGCGTGCACGATCGGTGCCGCCGCCTGAACCTGCGCAGCGCGCTGGGTCAGCCACGATCGGGCAAAGACCGCCGTGCCGACGGCGAGCAGAAGAGCCAGGGCGAAGAGGACGAGGGTGCGAAGGCGCATGGCGGTTCAGCCGAAAAAGGGTTGCAGGATGACAAGGACGGCGGCTCCGGCGATGGCGACGCCGTAGGGCATGGGAACCCGCCCCTCTTCGGCCGGGTTCATCGTGGCCGCGCCGGGCGGCGAGAAAAACACGCGGCCGGCGAGGCTCAGATGGGCGCCGATCGGGGAGAGCAGAAACAGGCCAAGAAACCCTCCGAGACCGGCGGTGACGATCAACAACTCCGGGGTTGCCGCCGGACCGGCCCACAGCGCAGCGGCGCACAACAGCTTGACATCGCCGCCGCCGACATAGCCGCGCGCAAAGAGGACAGCGCCGACGAGGAACACCAGGGCGGCGACCCCGACAGCGCTGAGCGCGGTCACCGGCGCGATCCGCTGCGCTGCGAGAAGAAGCGGCCACACGGCGACAAGCGCCAGAATGAGCCAGTTGGGAATGACAAACCGGCGAAAATCCTCAAATGCGGCCGCCGCCATCAGTGCGCTGAAAGCAAGAGCGGCAAGAATGTGCAATGCGGTGTTCATGGCTCCTGCCATTCCCACGGCGCGGCCGGGCAGGCGGTCAGGGACCGGAGCAAAGACAGGGATCGGTCGGGCATCGCACGCTCCGCCTTGCGGGTCGCCGGCAACATGCTGAACGGGAACGGTTAATTAAGCGATAAAGGGGCAGCCGACAGGCTTGGGCTGATCCGCGCCGCCCTGACCCCCAATGGTCCGGCTGCCGGCACGGCCGACAAAAAGACCAGGCGATGACAAGCCATGGGCGGCGCCCCCTCCATGCTTGCCGATGCCGGTCGGCTCCGCGAGAGGTGCAAGCCGCAGGCCCGGCTCGGCAAGGGGCGTCCTGCTCCTGATGATTGAGGACGAGACCGGCATCGCCAGCGTCGTTATCTGGCCCAATCTCTCGAAAAGCATCGGCACCTGGTCCTGTCCGACGGCATGATCGTGGTCACGAGACGGGTTGAGCGCGAGAGTGAGGTCCTCCCCATAATCGCGCAGAAGCTCACCGCCCTATCCGGACCGCTGCGCAGCGTCGGCGAGCAGGCGATGGCGCGTGACCGCGGCGGCAAAATCGGGGCTCATGGGCTGGCCGTCGCGGATGCGCTCAGTCAGGCGGGCATAGAGCTGAGCGACATTGTAGCGGGAGTCGCCCAGAGTCCCCTCCGACACCCGGCGATACCGCGCCGGAACCGGCAGCTCGGCCAGCTCCCGCGCGGCGCCCTGGGCTCCTCGGACCGTCAGCTCCTGCCGCTGCATCGAGTCGCGCGAGGTGGCAGTCAATGTCAGGTCGCCCGTCTCGCCGTGGACATCAAACAGGAACGCGGTGCCGCGGGTCATGCCGCCGCGGATATGGAAGGAAGCGACCGCTCCATCGCCGACGATGCCGTTGACGGCGAGCTGATCCGGCACGTCCTTCGCGATCCTCTCGCCGGTCTCGGCCAATGCGATCCGGTCGCGCTGGCTGACCGCAAACGCACTCAGTTCGCGGAATTCGCCGAGACAGTAACACAGCGCATCGATCTGATGCCCGCCGGTGATCGTCAGCAGGTTGGCGCCGTTGGCGCGCTCGGCCTGACAGGCGCGGTCGATCGTCGGCCCTCAGTTCGGGGCGCAGCCGATCATTGTCGCGGTCAGCACCCGACCGACATAGCCCTCTGCGACGAGGTCCCTGGCGTATTGGATCGCCGGCGACATCCGGCCCTGCAACCCCACGGCATGCCGGATGCCGCGGCGTTCCGCCGCCTCCCGCATGTGCATCGCCTCGGCGGTGTAGCGGCCGAGCGGCCATTCGCAATAGACGTGCTTTCCTGCCTCGATGGCGGCCATGACCGGCCGGTAGTGATCGGGCACCTTGACGCTGACGGTCACCAGATCGACATCGGGGTGCTGCGCCAATTGTGCCGGGTCGGAGAAGGTCAAAGGGACGCCGTAATGCCGGGCGGCCGCTTCGGCGGTCTCCGGCCGGCTGGTGCACACCGCGACAATCTTGAACTGCGGCAGCGCGCGCAGCGCCGGGATGTGGGCGATCGCGGCAAACCCGCGGCGCGCGCTGGCCCCGACGATGCCGACCCGAATCTTGCCGTTCTCCGCCATCACCGCCTCCCGCAAAAAGGCGGCCGGTTTCCGACCGCGACCATGCCAAGCCGGATGTCGGGCAACGCTGACGAGGGTCTGTCGTAGGCCAGGCCCGCGGATCGCCGCGACGCCGCGCCGGTTCATCAGCCCTTCGAGCGAAGCCGGGATCGGGCGGAACGATTATACCCCGCGGCGCCACTCACCGACGCCGTTGCAGCAGGCAAGGCGATTGACGGAGCCCGCCGCAGCGCGGACGATGGACCGCTGCCGTAGCAGGCTCGCGCGCGAACCCGGGGAGGGTAGGACGATGAGGCTCGCCATCTGGTCGACCACGACCCCGCGCGAAAACTCGACGCATGCGGAAATGTTCCGGCGCCAGCTCGCGGAAGTCGAGCTGGCGGAACGCATCGGCATCGATCAGATCTGGTTTTTTGAGCATCATCTGGCGCCGACCGCGCCGGTGCCCTCGCCCAATCTCCTGATCGCCGCCGCGGCGCAGACGACGCGCCATATCCGTTTTGCCAGCATGGTCAACATCCTGCCGTTCCGGCACCCGCTGCTTGTCGCCGAGGAGGCGGCGATGCTCGACAACCTGACCGGCGGACGCCTGGACATGGGTCTCGGCCGCGGCCTGCGCCCGCCGGAATTTGCGGCGTTCGGGATCGATCAGCAGAACTCGCGCGCGATGTTTCTCGAATCCTTTGAGATCATCCGCCGCGTCTTTGCCGATGAGAATTTTGTCCATCGCGGCCAATACTGGACGGTCAGAAAGGACGCGCCGCTGTCGCCGCCGCTGGTGCAACGCCCGCACCCGCCGTTTCTGGTCAGCGCGCAGAGCGAGGAGTCGCTGCGCTGGGCGGCGGCGCACGACATCCCGTTTGCGCAGATCGACTCGCTGGTCGGGCAGGCGCGGCGCGACCAGGCGCTCTATCGCGAGGTGCAGGCTGCGCACGGACACGCTCCGGCGCCGCGGCTCTACCTGATGCGCGAGATCTACCTCGCCGACAGCGACGCCCGCGCCCGCGCCGAGGCAGAGCCCTATCTGCTGCAATACTGGGATTTGTGGCACCGCTATACGCAGTTCACCCGCGGCGGCCGGCTGCCCGACAGCTACGATTTCTGGCGCCGGCAGGCGCCGATGCTGCACGCGATGAGCTTTGACGAGATCATCGCCAACGACATGGTGATCCTCGGCAGCCCGCAGACCGTGGCAAACACCATTCTGCGCATCGCGGGCCAGCTCGATCTGATGGGGCTGGCGATGATCTTTAAGCTCGGCGCGATGCCCTACGACAGGGTCGAGCGCTCGATGACCCTGTTTGGCGAACAGGTGATGCCAAGGATCGGCCGTGTTCTTGAACGCGATGCCGCGTCCGCGCGGCCGCCGCACCGGTGCCGCACATGGCATGAACGCGGATGAGGCGGTGAAAGCGGTGGAAATACCCGCATTCCGGCTTTCCGGCCCATGTTCAGGCCAAAGCCACGGTCCATCTTCCGGGTGCTGTGACCGGACCGGTTGTTTGCATCGCAGTCCTCGTTTCCATGCGTGAGAGTTGTTTGTCGGAATCGGCCTGCGCACAGTGAACCAATTCGTAGAAGCCTCCTGGTCTGTCTCAATCTATGGTGTAGCACAAAGGACGTCGTATTACTCTGCGAGGGTTGGGGAGGGAGAGGCGATGCAGGGGCTCGCATCTGGCATGAATGTTGATGATGCCGAGGTGCCGGCGGCCTCAGCACCGCTACCACCGGCACCTGTCGCCGTGCAGCACACGAGCCTCGCTGGCCTCGCCGGCACTGAGCGGATCGAGATCTGATGCGGCGCACTCCGCCTCCTCGGGACGGCTCCCGGTCGCGATGCAGGACGGGCTCAACATCCCGATAAAGGACAGGTCTCAAGCCATTGATCGGGCAAATATCAATGCCCTCTTTGTCGGGTGCTTAGCGTCGCGCGCACGGTCGCGAATTCCAGGCATCCCCGGTTCCGGCGCGGACCCTTGTCGTACTCTTCCCGCTCGGCAGCGAGCTTTATCGCCAGCCGCAGCCGCGGGCTCTGCGAGGGACGCCCGCTCACACCGTACTTGCGGATGCCCATGCCGCCGCGACCTTGCTGCATACTTGTCTCGGTTCTTGGCGCGATCTGTACGCTCAAAGTTAATTATGAGGTCCTGCCAGGCACAACTCTCGTGGCGCGGTTCGCGCCCTTCCTTTTCGGACCGCGGCTTGGCCGTTGCCGCTTTCCCCCTCCGCCCGATTTGGAGGGAGGTTTCCCGGGAGCCACGGCAGCGGCGGGCACGCGCTGCGGTGCCGGCGCCCCGCGGCGCGCGCGCAAGGGTTCGGCCTTCCCTGCCCTGAGCTTTGATCCGGGGCCTGCCTCTGATTTCAGTCCGGGATCGGGCGCGGGTTCTGCGGCCGGCTCCGCCATGTCCAGGCCGAACAGGGCGGAGATATCGTCGGCCTGCAACACCCGGTCGGGGGCCGGATCTTTCTTTGTCAGCGCCAAAGGCATATCGGCATGGGCGATCAGTTCGCCCTCGTCTACCCCGCGCAGCCGGAACAGCAATTCCGGCCGGTCGTCGAGCCGCGCGCCAACGCCATACAGCACCGCCGCCACATGCTTGCACAGCAGCGCATGGTCCGGGCAACTGCACGAGAAGCGAATGTCGCAGGGCCATGGAAACAGACCGCCGTCCTGACGGCACAGGCGTTCCATGACGCCTTTGGCAAACCGCCCCTGCAACAGCTCGACCACGGAGGCGACGCTGCCGGCGCAGTCGGTACAGATCGAGCGCCACCTGGCCGCCGGCATCTCCTTGATGATGAGAGCAACGCGATAGACCTCCGATCCGCTGACCAGCGCCGTGACCTGACCGCGCGCAATCTGCAGATCGATCACCGCGCCGTTGCGCACATAGGTGCGGCCCCGCGGCAGGCGGGTCTCATAGTCGCTGTAGGCTTCCAGGTTGTCGCACCAGGCCTTGCCCCAGAACGTGGCAGCGATCGTGCGGCCGGCGATCGTCACCGGCGCCAGGACCTGGCCCTTTTTGCGCAGCCGTGCCGCCATGCGCGCGGCCTGGCGGCGCCGTTCCGCCACCGGAACATAGGGAGTCCATCTGTCATCAGAGCGTGCCATGACCGGCCTCACTCCTGCATCGCCGCGTTCAGATCGAGAGCGACCAGCCGCAGCAATTCATCATCCGCCATCTCCGTCAGGTCAAGCTCGCTGCCGCCGGAGAGCAGGGCATCGGACAGCGCGCGCTTGTCTTCGATCAAGGCGTCGATCTTTTCCTCGACCGTACCGCGGCAGACGAATTTATGCACCAGGACATTCTTTCTCTGGCCGATGCGAAAGGCCCGATCGGTCGCTTGGCTTTCGACTGCCGGGTTCCACCAGCGATCGAAATGCACCACATGCGAGGCCGCGGTCAGCGTCAACCCGGTGCCCCCGGCCTTTAGCGACAGGACAAAGAACGGCACGCTCTCGTCCTCCTGAAACCGCTCTACCAGGACCCGCCGTTGCCGCACCGCGGTGGCGCCGTGCAGGACCAGCCCGGAGCGCCCGAAGACCTCCCCGAGAAAGGCGGCGAGCGGATCAGTGACCTCGCGGAACTGGGTGAAGACC
>JBOHMF010000281.1:0-6053 GCA_050730055.1 Allostellaceae bacterium | reverse complement strand
GGGTGTGGTGAGGGGGGCCGGGGAAGGTGATCGACAGCCATGCCACCTCCGTCCTCACCCGGCTCGTTGACGCTCGCCACCCTCTCCCGCACCGGGGGAGAGGGAATCCGGGGCATCGCGCGCTTCGCCCGGCGGCGCGAAATAGCCGGCGGCGATCTTGGCGGCGATCTCGACCGCGGCCTGGTCGGGCACCAGCGCGTCCGGGATCGCCACCTGCTCCTCGATCGCGATCCCTTGCGCGGCGAGCGCCTCGCGCTTCAGGTTTGACATCGATACCCAGCGGTCGATGCGGCGGATGCCGAGCCAGTGAAAGACATCCGGCATCAGTTCCTGAAAGCGCAGATCCTGGACCCCGGCGACGCATTCGGTACGGCGGAAATAGGTCTCGGGCCGGTCGCCCCCCTCCTGCCGCCGGCGCGCGTTGTAGACGAGAAACTTGGTGACTTCGCCAAGGGCCCGGCCCTCCTTGCGGTTGTAGACGATGAGGCCGACCCCGCCCTCCTGCGCAGTGGCGACACACACCGCGATCCCGTGCACCAGATAAGGCCGGCAGGTGCAGATGTCGGAGCCGAACACGTCCGAGCCGTTGCACTCGTCGTGAACGCGGCAGGCGATGGGCGCATCGGGCGCGCCGAGACGCGCGACATCGCCAAAGAGATAGACGGTCGTGCCGCCGATCGGCGGCAGAAAGACGGCGAGATCGGGCCGGGTCACCAGTTCGGGGAACATCCCACCGGTTTCCTCAAACAAGGTGCGCCGCAGTTCGCTCTCGGCGATGCCAAAGCGCGCGGCCAGACCCGGCAGGTGCCAGACCGGGTCGATCGCCGCCTTGGTCACGGCGATCTCGCCATTATCGAGCAGGACTGCGCCATCCGGCCGCAGCCGGCCGGCGGCGATCTCGGCGGTGATCTCGGGCAGCGCGATGCGCGCCGTCGTCACCGCAATGGTCGGGCGCGCATCGATCCCGGCCGCGATCGCTTTGGCAAACACCTCGCCGACGAGGTGGCCCCAGGGGTCAAACGACACGATCTTGTGCGGATCGGCCCATTGTGGCTGCGGCCCGATCGCCGCCGCCGGCGCCGTGCCGGTCAGATCGGGGCGATGGTCACGCCGAAGCGCGTGCGTCGCCACCGCCAGCGCGCGATAGATCGCATAGGAGCCGGAATAGGAGCCGATCGCGTTGCGATGGCGCGGTTCGGCCGGACTCGCCACGACCGGCCCGCGCGTAGCCGGGTCGGCCGCGCCCCAGACAAGCGGAACCGCGCCTCGGGCGCTGCCGCCCGGGTGCGAGGTGAGCCGGATATGGCGCGGGATCAAAGGTTCCATGACCGCTTTCCACCGTGGAAAGTCGAAACTCCGACGATAGCGAGTGCTGCGGAACCCCGCAACCTTCCCGGTTGCAGCGCGCAGCGGTGAAAAAAGAGCGGAGCCGTTGTATCCTGCCGCTCATGATCGAAGCCCCGATGACCGCGCCGCCGCTGCGCAAATTCACAGACCCTTTTGTCACCGCCAAGGGCGAACGGCGGGCATGGGCCGCGCTCAAGGCGCTCGACACCTTGTGGTTCAACACCGGCACCTTGTGCAATCTGACCTGCAGTCATTGCTATATCGAGTCCTCGCCCAGGAATGACCGTCTCTCCTATCTGAGTGCGGCCGAGGTCGCAGCCTATCTCGACGAGATCGCGGCCGATGCTCTGCCGACGCGCCTCATCGGCTTTACCGGCGGCGAGCCGTTCATGAACCGCGCGCTGCCGCAGATGCTGGAGGATGTGCTGTCGCGCGATCTCTCGGCCCTGGTGCTGACCAATGCGATGAAGCCGATGGCGCGGCACAAGGAGGCGCTGTTGCGCCTCAAGGAGCGCGGGGGCGAGCGCCTGACGATCCGCGTCTCGATCGACCATTACGGGCGCGCTGTCCACGAGATGGAGCGCGGCCGGCGCAGTTGGCAGCCGACGATCGACGGGCTTTTGTGGCTGTGGCGGAACGGTTTTTGCGTGCAGGTCGCGAGCCGGCGGCTGTCCGGCGAGAGCGAAGACGAGATCAGGGCCGGCTTTGCCCGGCTGTTTGCCGAACTTGGCGTCGCGATCAACGCTGCCGACCCGGTGGCGCTGACAGTCTTTCCCGAGATGGACGCAGGCGCCGAGGTGCCCGAGATTACCGAGGCGTGCTGGGGCATCCTTGGCAAGTCGCCCGAGAGCGTCATGTGTTCATCCTCGCGCATGGTCGTCAAACGCAAGGGAGCGGCCCATCCGGTTGTCCTTGCCTGCACCTTGCTGCCCTATGATCCGCGCTTTGAGCTGGGCCGCACCCTCGCCGAGGCGAGCGGGGCCGTGCCGCTCAACCATCCGCACTGCGCGAAATTCTGCGTCCTCGGCGGCGGCGCGTGCAGCCGCGGCTGAGGGTCACAGCGAGAGCGGCAACACCCCCGCCGTCTGGTGCAGGACCTCGGCCGAGCCTTCCCACATCATCCTGAGCGCGACAAAGGTGATGATGGCCAGCCCGATCCACGAGATCCAGAAATGGCGGGAGAGCAGCCGCGCCACATAATGCGAGGCAACCCCCATCAGCGCCACCGACAGCACAAGACCAAAGCTCAGCACCAGAGGGTGGGCGCGCGCCGTTCCGGCCAGAGCCAGCACATTGTCGAGCGACATCGATATGTCCGCCAGCATGATCTGGCCCAGCGCCTGCACTCCGCTTTTGCGACCGCCAGGCGCGTCCTGCCGGGGGCGGTCCGGCTCCTCCATCGGCCGAGCCACGGCCGCGTGAGCGCGCAACTCACGGTACAGCCGCCAAGCCACCCACAACAGCAATATCCCGCCGGCGAGCGTCAGCCCGACGATCTCGATCAGCCGCATCGCGATGAGGGCGAGCAGGATGCGCAGCGCTGTCGCCGCGGCGATGCCGACGATGATGACCCGGCGCCGCCGGGAGGGCGGCAGACCGGCCGCCGCCATGCCGACGACGATCGCGTTGTCGCCGGCGAGCACCACGTCGATGATCACCACCGAAACGAGAACGCTCAGATCATTGAGGTTTGGCAGCACCGCAGCGACATGGGCATTCCGGCCCGCGGCGTCGAGACCGGCAAGCCGGTGTATCGGGGCGTTGCGCGGCCCGCCGCTCGCGGTCCCGCTCCGCGGCTCCGGTTCAATGGCTTGCGGTCGGCGACGCAGTGGAAAAGAACGGGCTCGATCCGCCGGAGCGTATCCCCCCTCGCCAACCGCTCATGCAGCCGGATCGAGCCCGCAGCGCCATGCCGGACACGACACGGCGCTTGTCGCCGGAAAAATGTTGCCGATCCCGCCTAACGCGTGCATCGCGGTTGTCTCAGGACGGCGCTTTGCGCCTGGGCCAGCGCATATTTGTGAAAACCGGCGGGGTCGAGGGTGCCGGCCATCCTGAGCATGGCGGTCGCCTGCTGGCACACCTGCGCGATCGGGACGGTGCCGTCCTGCAACGAGATGCGATTGGCGAGGCTGGTGTTCCAGCGGTCGAACTCGCTCTTCGGGCGACGGAACCCGGTGCGGCGGAAATGGTCGATCATCGCGTTCTGGTAGGCGATGATGGCGCGGCGATTGCGCAACGCGAACTCGGCATAAGTGTCGTTCTGCTGGCAGGCCGAACTGACCACCATCAGATTGGTCAAGAACAACATCGCCTGCTCCGCCTCGGCATCGCGGGACGAAGTACAGCCCCGCCCGGCCGCCGCGGCGGGTAGGGTCCAGGCAAGGGCCAAGAGCACTGCCGCGATCACGCCTTTTTTCATCCGATCTCCCCCCAATTAACCTTGCGGTTTGCGAGCATACGCGCAGCTCGATAGTTTTCAAGTCCAACCCAGCGCGTTGCGCGCTCGATCCCGGCAAAGAAAACGCTCAGGGAAACAAAGTCCCCGATTCCCAACTCTCGATTGAAAAAACAATGAGCACAGGATAACGACTTCCCCGATTTGATGGGAATTGGAACGCATCTGGGAACGGCCGGAGCGGAGCAGGCAGTTGTGCAAACGAATCGCGGCCGCCCTGCGCCCGGGCGAGCATGCCCTTGCGTCTCTGGCGCAATCGGGGCAAACCGGAGCCATGATTGTCCTGTTCACCGATTTTGGTCTCACCGGTCCCTATATCGGGCAGGTGAAGGCGGTGCTGTGGCGCGAGGCGCCCGCGGTGCCGGTCATCGACCTGTTTGCCGATGCGCCGGCGGGGAAGCCAAAGCCGGCGGCCTATCTGCTCGCCGCCTATGCCGCCTGGTTCCCGCCGGGCAGCGTGATGCTGGCGGTGATCGATCCCGGTGTCGGCGGCGCGCGCGCCGCGCTTGTCGTCGAAGCCGACGGGCGCTGGTATGTCGGCCCCGACAACGGCCTGTTTGAACTGGTCCGGCGACGCGCCGCCCACCCTCGCCTGTGGGAGATCACCTGGCGGCCGGAAAGGCTATCGGCCAGCTTTCACGGCCGCGATCTGTTCGCCCCGGTGGCGGCCCGGCTTGCCCGCGGCGAGCCACCGCCGGGCCGGCTCCTGCCCGCCGATTGGGGCCGTTGTCCCGAGTGGCCCGACGATCTTCCCGAGATCGTCTATATCGACCATTTTGGCAACGCCATGACCGGGCTACGCGCGGGCCTTGTAGAAGAAGGCGCGCAACTCCTCGCCGGTGGCCGCCTTCTGGCGCGCGCGGCAACCTTTTCGAAGGTCGGGGAAGGCGAAGCTTTCTGGTATGAAAATGCCAACGGACTGGCCGAGATCGCGGTCAACGCCGGGCGGGCCGCCGCCGTGCTCGCTCTCGCCATCGGCAGCCCGGTCAAGAGCATCTAACATGACCCGTCACGGCGTGCGACGCTGCGGCCCGGTGTGTCCGGCCAGGAGCGAGCGGCGCGGCGATGCCGGTGCATCGTAAGCCGCGAGCGACGACGCCCGGCGCCCCTTCGACAAGCTCAGGAGGGCCGCGCGTCCCTGCGGGTTGCACGAGGGCGGCCGGCGGGTTGCGTCGCGCCGCCTTGCCGATGGGTGGCATCGCCTGCGGCGGCGCTCCTTGCCGCAGGCCGTCCTGGTGCAACGCACACCATGACGGGTCGTGTTAGGTGCTCTAAGATCGCGGCTGCGGCCGCGGGTTCGCGCTGAGCCGGTGCACCAGCCAGACGCCGCCGGCGAAAACGGCGAACGCCGCCAGCATGACAAGGCCGAAGGAACGCGCGACATCGCCAAGCGCGGCCCGGAACGCATGACCGAGAAAATAGCCGAGCGCGACAAAGCTGACCGCCCAGACCCCGGCCGCAAGAAAGTTCAGCGAGCAGAACCGTTGCCAGCCCACCGCGCTCAGCCCCAGTGCGAACGAGGACAGGTTGCGCACCCCATAGATGAAGCGGAACGACAGGATAAAGCCGGCGTCATAGCGCTCCAGCCAGTTGAGGGCGGCGGCGACGCGGCCGCGCCAGTTTGGGAAGCGAGCCATGATGCGGTGGCCAAAACGGCGGCCGAGCCAGAAATAACTCTGGTCGCCGCAGAAGCTGCCAAGCCAAGTGGCGCAGACGAGCGGCACCGGGTTGACCAACCCCTGCGCCGCCGCAAAGCCGGCAAACAGCACGATCGTCTCGCCTTCGAAAAAGGTCCAGGCAAACGCGATCAGGTAAAACCAGGTGCCGTTTTCTGCAATCAGCCGATTGATATCCATCCGCCGATGTTTCCGCCCCACCGCCTCTACGGGCGACCGCCGCAGGTGCCCGGCAACTCCCCTTTGGCATCCGGTCCAGGTTAAGTAATTCCGAGGGCCTGGTCGAGCGGATTTCTGAAGGGGTCCGGACAGCAGCGGAGAACTCGCAAAACCTGGCGTTATCCTCGTAACGGTCGAGCACGGAGAGCGGCATGAAGAACACGCGCGAAAACGCCGGCGCGACCCGCATCGAACGGGACACGCTCGGTGCGGTCGCGGTTCCGGCGGAGCATTTGTGGGGCGCGCAGACGCAGCGCGCGATCGAGAATTTTGCGATCGGCCGTCCCCGTTTTGGCTGGGGGCGTCCGGTCATTCGCGCGTTCGGCATTCTGAAAAGGAGCGCGGCCCTGGAT
>JBOHMF010000280.1:0-6054 GCA_050730055.1 Allostellaceae bacterium | reverse complement strand
CGCCCGCCGCGCGCCGCTGGCGCTCGGCACCCTCTCCCGCAGTGCGGGAGAGGGTGGACCAGCCTGAAGGGCTGGTGGGGAGGGTCTTCAGCCAAAGCGCGACACGTCAACTGCCTTCTCGGTGATGAATTCGAGGAGCGCTGGCACCCCTTCGCGGGTCTTGGCGATGCCGCGGCGGATCGCCGGGATGATCTGTTCGGGTTCGCTGACGCGCTCGCCATAGCCGCCCAATGCGCGCGCGAGATCGGCGTAGTTGCCGCTGATGTCGGTCGAGCGGTACTTCTCCGTCGCCACCGGCATCACCTTCAACTCGATCGCCATCGAAAAGTTGTTCAAGAGGATCGACAGGATCGGGATGCGCTCGCGCACCGCGGTCTCAAAATCCATCCCGGTAAAGCCGATTGCCGCATCGCCCCAGACGTTGATACACAATTTCTCCGGCGCGACAAGCTTTGCCCCCATCGCAAGACCGAGGCCATAACCGAGCTGGGTGGTCTTGCCCCAGCCGATATAGCCGAGCGGCGCCTCGCTGACCCAGAATGGCGAGAGCTGGTCGCGCGGGCTGCCGGCGTCGTGGGTGATGATCGTGTTCTTGACATCGACCGTGTGCAAGAGATCCCAGATCACGCGGTAGGGCGACAAGGGCGCCGTGTTCTGGGTCAGCCGCGGCATCCACTGCCCCATCCATTCTTCCTTGAGCCGGCGGATCTCGCGCGTCACCGCGGCGAGGCGGTCGCGCGGCCGACCCTTCAGGCGGTCGCGCACTTCTTCAAGCACCGCGTCGAGCACGAGGCCGGCATCGCCCACCGCGGCGAGTGCGGCCGGCACGTCCTTGTTGATGTCGGTCGGGTCGAGCGTCGCGTGGACGATCTTTTTGCCCTTTGGCATCGGTGTCGCAAAACTCGACCGCGTGAAGCTGCAGCCGATGCCAAAGACGAGATCGGCGTTCTGCAAAAAGGTGTGAAGCTGCTTTGAGATGCCGATGCCGCCCGAGCCGAGCGACAAGGGGTGCGCTTCGGGAAACGCGCTCTTGCCCGGCAGGGTCGTCATCACCGGCGCTTCCAGGAGCTCCGCCAACTCCTGCAACTGTTTCCACGCCTTGGCATAGTGCACGCCCTGACCGGCGCAGAGGACGGGCCGCTCTGCGCCGACGAGGGCGGCGGCGATGTCGGCGACGGCGCGCGGATCGGGTCCGCTCTTGAGGCGCGGGGTCTTCTGATAATCGATCGGTCCCTGGACCTCCTCGCGCAGCAGATCGGAGGGGAACTCGACCAGCACCGGGCCGGGCCGGCCGTTCTTGACCTGGGTGAAGGCGCGGCGCAGCGCCTCGACTGCGGCCTCGGGCACGGTCACCTGCTCGCACCATTTGGTGACATGGCGGAAGTTGAGCGCGGCGTTGAAGTTGGGGCGGACCTGATTGATGTTGCGGGCATAGCCGGCCGGCAGCACGACAACCGGGCAGGAATCGCCCCAGGATTGCGCGACCCCGCCAAAGGCGTTCTCGGTTCCCGGCCCGTGCTGCATGGCAAAGACACCGAGGCGCTCGCCCGAGGTGAGCTTGGCGATGGCGTCGCACATGTGCAGCCCGATCCGCTCCTGGCGCACCATGATCGTGCGGATGTCGGCCTCGGCCGCGGCCTCGATGATCGGGTTGACAGGGTAGCCGATCAGAAACTCAATGCCTTCGCGCTTCAGTACCTCGGCGACAACGGCGGAGACTTTCATCTTTCTCGCTCCCGGATTGGCCGGCCGTTGCCGGCCACGCTGATGATCTTTCGCGGCAAATCTTACGGCATTGCACGCGCCGGCGTATACCCTGCTCGCCGCCGCCGCTCTCGGGAGAACGCCGCGCGGCCCGCGGACGGATCGAGACCGGGAAAGGCCGCAGGATGCCGTTTGTTCTGCTGGCGGTCGTGTGGTTGTGCTGGGGCCTGTCCTATCCGGCGACCGCGGTTGTGTTGCGCGGATTTGATGTTCTGACCTGCCGCGTCCTGGTCCAGACGATCGGCGCCGCGACGCTGCTCGTGCAGGCGCTCCTCTGTCGCCATCGGCTCGGGATCGCGCGCGCCGCCTGGCCCGATCTCGTCATTGTCGCGATCCTCTACATGACGATCCTGCCGCTCGGGATGAACCTCGGGGTCTATCTCGCCGGGCCGGGGCGAACCGCGATCCTCGTCTATACGATGCCGGTCTGGACCTGCCTGTTCGCGCGCCTTCTGCTCGGCGAGCCGCTGACCGCCAACCGCCTCGCCGCCCTCGCCCTCGGCGCCGGCGCGGTCGGCGCGCTCCTCTCGCGCGATCTGCCGCATCTCGCGCACGCTCCCGCCGGGGTAGCCGCCGCCCTTGTCGCGGCGATGAGCTACGGTCTCGGGACAGTCTGGCTGAAGCGGCGCATCTGGCACGCCCATCCGAGCGTCGTCGCGTTCTGGCAACTCGTCATCGGCACGGTGCCGGTCCTCGTGGTGTGGGTCATCTTATCGGGTGCGATCCGCATTCCGCCGGGTCTGGCGCAGGGCGGCGGCGAGGAGTGGCTGGCGCTCGTCTTTATCGGCATCCTCGGCAACGGTCTCGCCAATTTCGCCTGGTATCGCATCGTCGGCCGGCTGCCGGCGACGATTTCCGGGATCAGCGCACTCGCCATCCCGTGCATTGGTCTCTTCTCCAGCGCATGGTTTCTCGGCGAGGCGGTGCACCCGCAGGACATCGCGGCGATCGCGATGATCGGCGCCGCTCTCTTTCTCGTCCTGGCCGAGCCGAGGCGGACCCGCGAGCCGCCGGCCGCGCCCCGGCCGGCACGTCACGCGCGCCGGTCCTAAAGATCGGTCGAGGTCGTCTGACCGGGGAACATCGTCGCCCGGCTCCAGTCCGACCACAGACCCGAGGTCGGGTTGTTCGGGTCGCGGTCATGGCGCCAGCAGATGTTCTCGGCATCGGGCGCGACGACCGAGTGCGTCTGTCCCTTGCCCATCTCAAAGTGATGGGCCGCGATATAGCTTGTCTTCTGATTGCAGTCGTCGCTTTTGGTGACGACCGCCTCGACATGGACGCGGTTCCAATCGGGGTTCATCAGGACCAGGGTGGCGCTCTTGCCCGATCCTCCGGCGCAGGCGGCGATGAGGCCGAGCAAAGGCAGAGACAGCAACGCCCGATACCGCATCATTCCCCCCTCGCCAAACGGCGCTCCCGGATTTTTCTTTTGGGGCCGCCCGCACCGCCGCGCAAGCGGAATTGCCGCACGGCGGGCCGCGGCGGCGGGATTGATCGCGCGCCGGGGGATCGCTACGGTGCCGTTTCATCCCTTCGCCGCGGAGAGCTTGCGATGCCTGACGACGCCCGCCGCCCCGTCTTTGATAAATCCCGCCTGCCGAGCCGGCATGTCACGGTCGGACCCGAGCGCGCGCCGCATCGCGCCTTTCTCCATGCGATCGGGCTGTCCGAGGAGCAGATCAATCAGCCGATCGTCGGCGTCGCCACCACCTGGAACGAGGCGGCGCCCTGCAACATCGCGCTCTCGCGCCAGGCGCAGGCGGCCAAGAAAGGCGTGGCGACGGCCGGCGGCACGCCGCGCGAGTTCACCACGATCACCGTCACCGATGGCATCGCAATGGGCCATGCCGGGATGAAATCCTCGCTCGTGAGCCGCGAGGTCATCGCCGACTCGGTCGAGTTGACGATGCGCGGCCATTGCTACGATGCGCTCGTGGGTCTCGCGGGCTGCGACAAGTCGCTGCCCGGGATGATGATGGTCATGCTGCGCCTCAATGTGCCGGCGGTCTTCATGTATGGCGGTTCGATCCTGCCCGGCCGCTTCAAGGGCCGCGACGTGACCATCGGCGATGTTTTCGAGGCGGTCGGCGCGCATAATGTCGGCGCGCTCAGCGACGAAGAACTGCATGAACTGGAATGCGCCGCCTGCCCCTCGGCGGGTTCCTGCGGCGGCATGTTCACCGCCAACACGATGGCCAGCGTCTCCGAGGCGCTGGGTCTCGCGCTGCCCGGTTCGGCCGGAGCGCCGGCACCCTATGATTCGCGCGACAAATACGCCGAAGCCTCGGGTCAGACGGTGATGGAACTGTTGCGCCGCAACCTGCGCCCGCGCGACATCGTCACCCGGAAGGCGATCGAGAATGCCGCGATGGTGGTCGCCGCCGCGGGCGGCTCGACCAATGCCGGGCTGCATCTTCCGGCGCTCGCCAACGAGGCCGGAATCGCATTCACCCTGCACGACTTTGGCGAGATCGCCAAGCGCACTCCCACTATCGGCGATCTGAAACCGGGCGGGCGCTATGTGATGAAGGACCTGCACGACATCGGCGGCGTGCCGGTGCTGATGAAGGCGCTCCTCGACGGCGGCTATCTGCACGGCGATTGCCTGACCGTCACCGGCAAGACCATCGCCGAGAACCTCAGCGAGATCGTCTTTCCGCAGGATCAGGATGTCGTGGTGCCGACCGCGCGCGCCTTGTCGCCGACCGGCGGTCTTGTCGTGCTCCGAGGCAACCTCGCCCCCGAAGGGGCGATCGTCAAGGTTGCCGGGATGAAGCGGCTGCGCTTTGACGGGCCGGCGCGGTGCTTTGATTGCGAGGAGGACGCCTTTGCCGCGGTCGAGAAGCGCCAGTACCGTGAAGGCGACGTGATCGTCATCCGCTACGAGGGACCAAGGGGCGGTCCCGGGATGCGCGAGATGCTGTCCACAACCGCGGCGCTCTACGGTCAGGGGATGGGCGAAAAGGTCGCGCTCTTGACCGATGGGCGGTTTTCCGGCGCGACGCACGGCTTTTGCATCGGCCATGTCGGGCCGGAAGCGGCGGTCGGCGGCGCGGTCGGTCTCCTGCGTGACGGCGACCGGATCACCATCGACGCCGTCAACGGCACGCTCGACGTGGCGCTCTCCGAGAGCGAGTTGACGGAGCGACAGCGCCAGTGGCGGCCGCGCCGCACCGACTACCAGTCGGGAACCTTGTGGAAATACGCGCAGACCGTGGGTCCGGCCGAGAACGGCGCAGTCACCCACCCCGGCGCCCGCGCCGAAACCCATGTCTACGCCGATATCTGAACCCGCGGCGCTGCATCTCGACGATTTCGCATACGATCTGCCGCGTGAGCGGATCGCCGCGCACCCGCTGGAGCCGCGCGCGGCGGCGCGGCTGCTTGCGATCCCGGCGGCGGGGCCGTTTGCCGACCGGCGCATCGGCGATCTGCCGGAATTGTTGCGGCCGGGCGATCTCCTGGTCTTCAACGATACAAAAGTGATCCCGGCGCGGCTTCTCGGGCGGCGCGGGGAAGCGACGATCGAGGTGACGCTCGCCCGCGATCTCGGCGGCGGGCGCTGGCGTGCCTTTGCCAGGGGCGCGCGGCGCCTGCATCCTGGCGATACCATCGCGTTCGCCCCCGGCTTTGCCGCGGCCGTTGCTGAAAAACTGCCGGGAGGCGATGTGATCCTCGCTTTTGACCGGGAAGGCGCGGCGTTTCGTGAGGCCCTGTTCCGCCACGGAGCGATGCCGGTGCCGCCCTATCTGAAGCGCCCGCGCGGCGGCGACCCGCGCGACCGCGGCGATTATCAGACGATTTTTGCCCGCGCCGAGGGCGCGGTTGCGGCGCCGACCGCGGGGCTGCATTTCACCCCGGCGCTCATGACTGCACTCTCCCGCCGCGGCATAGAATGGACGACGCTGACGCTCCATGTCGGTCCCGGCACCTTTCTGCCGGTCAAGGAGGCCGATCCGCGCGCCCACCGGATGCACGCCGAATGGGGCATCCTGTCGCAAGAAACCGCCGCCCGCATCGCTGCGGCGCGGGCTGCGGGCGGGCGTCTTGTCGCGGTCGGAACGACGAGCCTGCGCCTTCTCGAAAGCGCCGTGGGCGACGACGGCGCCATCCGCCCGTTTTCCGGCGAGACCGTACTCTTTATCCTGCCCGGCTACCGCTTCCGCGCGATCGATCTCTTGTTGACCAATTTTCATCTGCCGCGCTCGACCCTGCTGATGCTGGTCGCCGCGCTCGCCGGGCTCCCCCGCATCAAGACCGCCTATGCCCATGCCGCCTCCTCGATGC
>JBOHMF010000279.1:0-6061 GCA_050730055.1 Allostellaceae bacterium | reverse complement strand
ATCGTGCCGCTCGGCTACAACGACAATCCGGTGGTCAAGGGGCGCGGCAGCGCGATCTTTCTGCACGTCGCCGCACCCGGTTTCGCGCCGACCGCCGGTTGCGTCGCGCTGACGCTTTCAGACCTTCTGGCGGTGCTGCGCGAGGCCGAACCCGGCGCGGCCGTGCGCGTCATTGCGGGATAGACACCGCTAGAACGTGCCGCGGGCGCCAAAGATTGCGGTGCCGAGGCGCACATGGGTCGCGCCAAAGCGGATCGCGGTCTCGTAGTCGGCGCTCATCCCCATGCTGAGCAGGCGGAGATCGTTGCGCCGCGCGATCTCGCGCAACAGCGCGAAATGCAGCGAGGGCTCCTCGTCCTGCGGCGGCACGCACATCAGCCCGATGACCGGAAGGGCGAAACGGTCGCAGCAATCGGCGATAAAGCGGTCGGCCTCCTGCGGCAGGACGCCGGATTTCTGCGGCTCCTCACCGGTATTGACCTCGATAAAGCAGGGCAGCCGGCGCCCGCTGCGCTCCATCTCGCGGGCGAGCGCCTCGGCGAGGCGCGGCCGATCGACGGTCTCGATGACATCGCACAGCGCCACCGCCTCGCGCACCTTGTTGGTCTGCAACGGCCCGATCAGGTGCAGCGCAAGATCGGGAAATTCCTCGCGCAAGGCCGGGTATTTGGCCTGTGCTTCCTGCACCCGGTTCTCGCCAAGGATGCGCTGGCCGGCGATGAGAGCCTCGCGCACCGCGGCGGCCGGATGGGTCTTGCTGACGGCGACCAGTTCGATGCCATCGGCCGGACGGCCGGCGGCGGCCGCAGCCGCAGCAATGCGCGCCCGGACGGCGGCCAGATTGGCGCTGATGACCCCTTCCATAGCGGCTCCATTCCTGGCACAAGCTTTTTCCGGGCGGCGGCCGCAACAGGGCCAGCGCCCCAGGATCTGTGCATGCCCATCGCCTATTACCGCCTGTCCCCGGTCCTTCTCGCAAGCCTTTCGTTGGCGCTGACCGCCTGCGCCCACCCGCCGAGCCAACTGTCGGCGGTCACCCCCTCGCCAAAGCCGAGCGCCCAGAAGGCGCAAGGAATCGATACCGACGCGACGCTATGGACCCTCCTCCATCTCGCCAAGGAACGCCCGCCGCCGGGTTCCGGACCGCATATCGGCGGCATGGTCAGCCCAGTCCTGTGGAAGGCGACGCACGACACGCTCGCCTTTGTCCCGATCGCCTCCGAGGACCCGATCACCGGCGCGCTGGCGACGGAATGGTATTCGCCGCCGGACAAACCGAACGAACGCTTCAGGGTCTCGGTCTACATCCTGTCGCGGGCCTTGCTGACCTCCTCGCTCGCCGTCCGGGTCCAGCGTCAGACCCGATCGCCGCAGGGTCAGTGGACGGATGCCCCGGTCGACGAAAAGATCAACATCGAGCTTGAAAACACCATCCTGAACCGGGCGCGCCAGATCTGGCACGCCCATGCCGTCAAGGAATCGTAAGAGACACAGGCCGGCCGCCTCCGGCCCGGCGCATGAAACCCCAGGGACAACAACAAATGCCGCGGTACGATTTCCGGGACATTGAGGCGAAATGGCAGCGCATCTGGCATGAGCGCCGGACCTTTGCGGTTGGCGAGGCGAAGGAGCGCCCGAAATACTACGTGCTTGAAATGTTCCCCTACCCGTCCGGCAAGCTGCACGTCGGCCATGTGCGCAATTATACGATGGGCGATCTGGTCGCCCGCTATCGCCGGGCCCAGGGCTGCAACGTGCTGCACCCGATGGGCTGGGACGCCTTTGGCCTGCCGGCCGAGAATGCAGCGATCGCCGAGGGGGTCCACCCGGCGCACTGGACCTATGCCAATATCGCGACGATGCGGGCGCAACTCCAACGCATGGGTTTTGGGTATGACTGGGCGCGCGAGATCGCCACCTGCCATCCCGAATATTATCGTCACGAACAGAAGATGTTTCTCGATTTCCTCAAGGCGGGCCTCGCCTACCGCAAGGAATCCTGGGTCAATTGGGACCCGGTCGAGAACACCGTGCTCGCCAATGAGCAGGTCATCGACGGCCGCGGCTGGCGCTCCGGCGCGCTTGTCGAAAAACGCCTCCTGTCGCAATGGTTTCTGCGCATCACCGCGTTTACCGAGGCGCTGTTGCAGGCGCTCCGGGACCTCGACCGCTGGCCCGAACGGGTGCGGCTGATGCAGGAGAACTGGATCGGCCGTTCGGAAGGGGCGCGGGTTCAGTTTGACATCGCCGGCACGTCGGAGCGGATCGAGGTCTTCACGACGCGCCAGGACACGCTCTATGGCGCCTCGTTTCTGGCGCTCTCGGCAAACCACCCGCTGGCGCTGCGCCGCGCCGAGAGCGATCCCGCCCTCGCCGCCTTTATCGCCGAGTGCAACCGGCTCGGCACCAGCGAGGCGGTCATCGAGGCGGCCGAAAAGCGCGGCTACCACACCGGACTGGACGCGGTCCACCCGTTTGACGAAACCCGGCGCGTCCCGGTCTATGTCGCCAATTTTGTGCTGATGGAATACGGCACCGGGGCGATCTTCGGCTGCCCGGCACACGATCAGCGCGATCTCGAATTCGCCCGCAAATACGCTCTGCCGGTGCGCCCGGTGGTGCTGCCGCCGGGCGCCGACCCGAAGCGTTTTGTCATCGGCGACACGGCCTATGTCGAGGACGGCACGCTCTACAACTCCGCGTTTCTCGACGGGCTTTCGGTGGCCGAGGCGAAACGCGCGGCGGCCGCGCGGATCGAGGAACTGGATCGCGGCGCGCGCACGGTCGCCTACCGCCTGCGCGATTGGGGCGTGTCGCGCCAGCGCTATTGGGGCTGCCCGATCCCGGTCATCCATTGCCGCGGATGCGGCATCGTGCCGGTGCCGGAAGGCGATCTGCCGGTCACTTTGCCCGAGGATGTCAGCTTCGCCGAACCCGGCAACCCTCTGGCGCGCCATCCGACCTGGAAGGATGTCCGCTGCCCGCGCTGCGGCGGCGCGGCCGAGCGCGAGACCGACACCTTTGACACCTTTTTTGAATCCTCCTGGTACTTTCTGCGCTTCTGCGCGCCGCGCGCGGCAGAGGCTTTTACCGGCGCGGCGGCCCATTACTGGATGGCGGTCGATCAGTATATCGGCGGGGTCGAGCACGCCGTCCTCCACCTGCTCTATTCCCGCTTTTTCACCCGCGCGCTCAAGGCGTGCGGCTATCCCGTCGATTGCGACGAGCCGTTTGCCGGTCTCTTCACCCAGGGCATGGTGTGCCACCAGACCTATCGCAGCGCGGGCGGCGAGTGGCTTTATCCCGAGGAGGTGGCGAGCGATGCGGCGGGTCGGCTGGTCGATGCGGCGGGCCGTCCGGTCGCCGTCGGCCGGCTCGAAAAGATGAGCAAATCAAAGAGAAACGTCGTCGGTCTCGACGCCATCGTCGAGACCTACGGGGCCGACACGGCGCGGCTCTACCTGTTGTCGGACAGCCCGCCCGAGCGCGATCTCGAATGGACCGCCGCCGGGATCGAGGGGATCTGGCGCTATGTCAACCGCATCTGGCACATGGTCGAGGACCCCGCGGCGCCGTTGCCGCCGCCGGGGACGCCGCTGCCGGCCGCGTTGCCGCCGGCGCTCGTCGCGGTGCGCCGCACAATCCATAAGACGATCGCGGCGGTCGGCGACGATCTCGACAAGTTCCGCTTCAACCGCGCCGTCGCCCGCATCCGCGAATTGACCAATGCGCTGGAGGAGTTGCCGGTGGATGAGGCCGGCGCCGGGCCGGTGCTGCGCGAGGGGCTCGAGACCCTGGCGCAACTCCTCGGGCCGATGATGCCGCATCTCTGCGAGGAGATGTGGGTGCGGCTCGGCGGTGCGGGGCTCATGGCCGATCAGCCCTGGCCCGCGGCCGACCCCGATCTGGCGCGCGACGAGCAGGTGACGATCGCGGTTCAGGTCAACGGCAAATTGCGCGCCACCGTCGAACTGCCGCGCGACGCCGGGCGCGAGACGGTGGAGAGCGCCGCGCTCGCGTTGCCGCAGGTGGTGCGCTGGCTTGATGGCCGGGTGCCAAAAAAGGTTGTCGTGGTGCCCAACCGCATCGTCAATCTCGTCGCCTGAGTATGAGCGGGCGCCGCGCCGTCCTGCTGCTCCTCGCCGGGCTGCCGTTGGCTTTGACGGGCTGCGGCTGGCACCCGCTCTATGCCGATGCCGGGAGCGGGCCGACCGAGGCCGCGTTGCGCGCGATCCGCGTCGAACCGATCGCCGACCGGATCGGTCAGCGGCTCGAACTCAAACTGCGCGACGCCTTCAACCCGACCGGGGTGCCGGCGCGGCAGCACTATACGCTGCGCACGACCCTGAGGGTCATCCGCTCCGATCTCGGCATCCAGTCGCAGGGACTGGCGACGCGCGGCAAGCTCGATGTCTATGCGACCTTTTCGCTGGTCGAACTTCCCAGCGGCCACGTGCTGATGACCAATACGGCGCATGCCGCCGACGGCTTTGACATCGCCGGCAACCAGTACGCCAATGTCGTCGCCGAGGACGATGCGCGCACCCGCCTCGTCGATGAACTCGCGCCCGAGATCGCCCTTCGGCTGAGTTTGTTTCTGCAACGCCGCGCCGCGATGCCTGCCGCGCCGCGGCGGGGCTGAACGGTGCGTTTCGCCCCGGCGCGCGTCGCCGAATTTCTGCGCCGGCCCGACCCGCAGGTCCGCGCGGTGCTGCTCTACGGCCCCGATGCGGGCCTGGTGCGCGAGCGCGCGCGTGCGCTCGCACGGCTCGTCTGTCCCGACCTCACCGATCCCTTCCGCATTGCCGATCTCGACGCCGCCGCGCTGACTGCCGATCCGGCGCGGCTTGCCGACGAGGCGGCGCAACTCGCCCTGACCGGAGGCCGGCGCGTGGTGCGGGTGCGCGAGACCACCGACCGGCAGGCTCCGCTGTTCGCCGGATTTCTCGCGGACACTCCGGGCGACGCCTTTGTCGTGGTCGAGGCCGGTGAGTTGGCCAGCCGCTCGCCGCTGCGCCGCGCCTTTGAAGAGGCGCCGCGCGCCGCCGCGATCGGCTGCTATCCCGACGGCGCGCGCGATCTCGCCGCGGTCATCCGCGAGAGCCTCGCCGCGCACCGCATCGCGCCGAGCCGCGATGCGCTCGCCTATCTCGTCGAGCATTTGGGCGAGGACCGCCTGTCAACCCGCTCCGAACTGGAAAAGCTGGCGCTCTATGCCGGCGCGGGCGGTCGCATCGAACTGGCCGATGCGCGCGCCGCGGTCGGCGACAGCGCGGCGATCGCCCTGGACGACGCGGTGATGGCGGCGGCCGAGGGAGACCTGCCGCGCCTCGAACGGGCCCTGACCCGGTTGTTTCAGGAAGGCACCTCGCCGGTGACGGCGATACGCGCCCTGTTGCGCCACCTGCACCGGCTGCATCTCTTCGCGGCGCAAATCGCCGGCGGCGCGGCACCGGAGGAGGTTCTGCGCGCCGCGCGGCCGCCGATCTTTTTCAAATTGCAGGACGGTTTCCGCCGCCAGTTGGTTTTGTGGAGCGAAGCCCGGCTGCGCCCCGAACTCGAACGCCTCGCCGAGGCCGAATTCCGCATGAAGACCGGGGTCTTCCCGGCTGAGACGATCTGTCGTGCGGCGATGGGCGCGCTGGCGCAGAAGGCGCGCCGGTCGGCTGGCGACCCCGGATAACGCGCGTCCGCTCAGGCGGTCGTGTGCAGATACCAGGATGCCCGCGAGCCGTAGTAGTCGTGCAGCGGCTTGGCCCAGCGCGGGTCGGCGCTGTCCTGAAGGCTCGCCTCGTCAAAGCCCGGCGCGTTCTTGAGCTTGTCCTCCGCCATGTCGATGACAAAGGCGCCGCGCTCGCGATCATAGGCCAGCATGTCCCACGGCACCGCAAAGCGCTTGTCGCCAAGGCCGATAAAACCGCCATAGGACAGGATGGCATAGACAGCCTGCCCCGTCGGCATATCGACGACCAGGTCGTCGATCTTGCCGAGATCGGCGCCTTGCGCATTGACAACGCGCTCGCCTTGCACCCTATCCATCATGACCAAGCCGGATGATGCC
>JBOHMF010000278.1:0-6070 GCA_050730055.1 Allostellaceae bacterium | reverse complement strand
GTGGATGCCCGGCACAAGGCTTGTCCTCGGGCCGCGCTCCGCGCGGACCCGTGGGCCGGGCATGACGAGATACAAAATCTGGTATCACCGGATGCACAGGCATAAGCCTTTACTGCATACCATTGTCCAGACAGCAAACCTCATGCAATAATCAGCCTTTACGACAATGGAACTTGGTTTTGCTTCCAATGCGGGAAATTCGTCAGATTGCCCGGGCATACCTCATTCAGAATTACCATATGGAGAGCGAAAGAGATCTCAAACGATCAATGATTGTTGTCGGCTGCACTATCAGCAGTCGATATCGCGCGAGCGGGCATTGTTGCCTCGATCAGATCGTCGGGCCAAAGCGCCCCTTCTCATCAATCTCCAGTCACGCCGCTTGATCGCGCCGCGTGGGCCGGATCAGGACTTCCGCCGAAATTCCCAGTTTCTCGTGCAGACGGCGGATCATGGCGATCGACAGTCCGCGGCGGCGGTTCAGCACCTCGGCAACGCGGGTGCGCGTGCCGAGGATTCCTTCCAGATCCTTGCGGGTGAGACCCTGCTGCTCCATGCGGAACCTGATCGCCTCGATCGGGTCGGGCGGATCGATCGGATGGTGCTCGGCCTCATAGGCGTCGATCAGGGTCGCCAGGATATCGAGCCGATCGCCCTCCGGCGTCCCCGAGCGAGCGCCCCACAGCCGCTCGGCCTCCGCAAGAGCCGCCTCATAGTCCGTCTCGCTGCGGATAGGTTTGATTTCATCCATGATCGATCTCTCTGACATTGATGCGATCGTAGTCGCGATGCGTTCCGAGCCACTTGATCCAGACAATTCCCTTCTCGAAATCGACCGCGGCCACCAATCGATAGGCGTTGCCCCTGATGTTGAACACGATCCGATCGCTCGTCACGATGCTCGCTGAGGCATAGAGCCGCTTGACATCGGCCGTACTCGACCATTTTGCTTTGCGCACTTCGTCGAACCAGGCATCGAGGGCTGCCTTGAGGGCCGGCTGATCGCTCGACCCAGCCCGGGATTCGACAAATTCGCGAAGCGTCCGCCGGGCGATGACGCGCATGCACGCAATGTAGTGCGCGCCCATTTTGGGCGCAAGGTTGAGGTGGAATCATGAAAAAGGGCGGCCGTGGCCGCCCCTCTTTGTGCCGCAGGCGGAAACGCGCTCAGGTCTCGCGGCTGGAAAAACGCACGGTCGTGGCGCGGGCGCGGTAGTCGGTCTTGACATTGACGAGCGCGACCATACCCTCCTCGACCTTCTTCCAGGCGCGCTGCAACGCAGGGCGGATGTCCTCCGGCTGTTCGACATATTCGGCGTAGCAGCCCAAAGCCTCGGCCATTTTGTCATAGCGCGTATAGCCGAGATCGCGGCCGGGCTTGTCGTGGTCGGGGTCGGCGGTCCAGCCGCCGTTGAGACTGATCACACAGAGAAGCGGCAGCTTGTGCCTGACCGCGGTGTCGAGCTCCATCGCGTTCTGCCCGAACGAGCCGTCACCGTGCAGACAGATGACCTGGGCGTCAGGCTTCGCCGCCTTGGCGCCGACCGCAAACGGCAACCCGACCCCCATCGTGCCAAAGGGTCCCGAATTGAGCCGGTGGCCGGGAACAAAGGTCGGGATCGACTGGCGGCCGTAATTGAGGATTTCCTGCCCATCGACCGAAAGGATCGCCTCGCGCTGCATGAAATTCTTGATCTCTTCGCACAGCCTCAGGGGATGAATGTCGCCGTCGGTCGGATAATTGGCGCCGGCGCGGGTGCGCTTTTTCGCCTCGCCGTCGGCCAGTTTCTGACGCCAGCCCTGAAAGCGCTCGCTGGTCCTGCCATCGACCGCGTCGGTCAATTGCGTTAACACCGACTTGCAGTCGCCGACGATCGGGATATCGACATTGCGCGCCGAGGTGCCGAGTTCCTCGGCGTCGATCTCGATGCGCGCGATCTTCGCCGCGGCGCTGAAGCGGGGCGGCGCGGCGTGGCCGATCACATAATTCATCCGCGTGCCGAGGACAATGATCAGATCGGCTTCGCGGAAGGCGTCGTTGCGCATCGTCAGATAGGCGAACGGGTGATCGTCGGGGAGAACGCCGCGCCCCTGCGGGGTGGTATAGAACGGAATGCCGGCCTTTTCGACAAAAGCGCGCATCTCGTCCCAGGCGTGCGACCACAACACGCCGCTGCCCGAGACGATGATCGGTTGCCTTGCCGTGTTGATCGCATCGACGAGGGCGTTCAACGCCTGCGGCTCGGCATAAGGCCGCGCCCTGATGATCGGCCGGCCGCAATAGCTCCAATCGACCTCTTCCTCATCGATCGCGGTGTAGAGCACATCGCCGGGGAAATCGAGATAGACGGGGCCGGGCTTGCCGCTCAGCGCCTTCTGAAAGGCGAAATTCAGTTGCTGCGGCAGGCGCTTCAGGTTGTGCACGCGATCGGCATGTTTGACCCAGCCGTCAAAGGCTTTGACCTGGTCGATCTCCTGAAAGACCTGGCGGCCGAACTGGCTGATCGGACTCGACCCGCCGAGCGCGACGACCGGGCAGCCGTCGATCAGCGCATTGGCGAGACCGGTGCCGAGGTTGAGCGTTCCGGGTCCGCTCGCCGCCATGCACACGCCCGGCCCCTGCGTCACCCGCGCGTAAGCCTGCGCCATATAGGCGGCGCCCTGCTCGTGGCGCGTGTCGATGAGCCGGATGCCTTCCCTGATGCAGGCCAGTTCGGCATCCATCATCGGCCCGCCCATGATGAAGAACAGGTCCTTGACGCCCTGCGCCTTCAGGCAACGAGCGAGGATCTCGTTGCCGGTGATGTCGGCCATCTTTGGTATCTCCTCCCTCGTAACATTTCCTCTCCGCCCCTGGGGGCGGAGAGGGTCATGGGCGGTCAGATTACGCCGTCGCGTTTGAGACCGGCGACCTCGGCGGTGCCGAGACCGAGCCATCCTTGCAGCACCTCGGCGCTGTGCTGGCCCAAAAGCGGCGCCGGCTTGACCTGCGGCGGCTTGCCGTCAAAGCGCACCGGCCAGGACGGCATCTTGAAGGGTCCGGCCTTTGGGTGCTCGGCGGTCTGGAGAATGCCGCGCTGCTCAAAGCTCGGCTCGTTCAGCAGTTCCATCGTATCGAGAACGGCGCCGGCAGGAACCCCGGCGGCGCCGATGATGCGCATCGCCTCGTGCTTGTCGCGCCGCCTTGTCCAGTCGGCGACCATCGCGTTGACCTCGTCGGTGTGCCCGCGGCGCGCTTCCGGCGTCTCGTAGTCCGGGTTGCCGATCAGGTCCTCGCGCCCCAGCACCTTCAGGAGGCGATGCCAGTGGTCGCGCTGGCGGGCAAAGACATAGATCCAGTCGTTTGACCCGCCCGGCGCGCAGGGGAAGATCCCGGCCGGCGCCGGCGAGCCGGTGACGCTGCGCGAGCCGTTGCGCATCGCCGCCTTGCCGGTGACCGCCTGCTGCTGAAAGGCGATGCGGATATAGTGCAGCATCGCGTCCTGCATGGCGACTTGCAGACGCCGGCCGCGGCCGGTGGCGCGGCGCTCGTAAAGCGCGCCGAGAACGCTGATCGCCATGACCATGCCGGTGCCGGTGTCGCCCAGTGAGGGGCCGGGCTTGATCGGCGGTCCGTCCGGCTCGCCGGTGATGCTCATGGTGCCGCCGCAGGCTTGCGCGATCATGTCAAAGGCAAGGTTGTGCTCATAGGGGCTGCCCTCGCCAAAGCCCTTGACCTGGGCATAGATGATGCCGGGATTGATCTTCTTGATCTCGTCATAACCGAGGCCCAGGCGCTCGATCGTGCCGGGCGCCATGTTCTCGATCATGACATCGGCCTTTTTCGCCAGGTCTTTGACCAGCGCGAGACCGCGCTCGGATTTGAGATCGATCGTGATCGACTTCTTGTTGGCGTTGAACTCAAAGAAATAATACGAGTCGCCGCTCGGCGGGCCGGCAAAGGCGGAGCGGCCGGGTTCGCCGCTCTTCGGGTTTTCGACCTTGACGACCTCGGCACCGAGCCAGGCGAGCGCCTCGGTGCAGGTCGGACCCGCCTCGAACTGAGTCAGATCGAGCACGCGAACGCCGGCGAGACAGTTCAGAGCCGCGCTGTTTTCCGCCATGACCATTTTCCTTTCGACCCGTTATGAGAGGCAGGATAGCGCAGCTTCTGCGGCGGGGAAAATCGTCCTCTGCCGTGTCCTGAACGATTCCCGGCAAAACTCTTTTGCATGGCTGTGCCGATTGCATTAGGGGAGAGCGGCGGCGCGACCGGCGGGCAGGGAGCGAGGAGCGAGGACATGGCACAAAACCGGCCCAGCGTGTTTATCGACGGCGAGGCTGGCACGACCGGCCTCGGCATCCGCGCCCGCCTCGAAAACCTTTCGGACATCACCCTCGAAAGTCTGCCGCCGGAACAGCGCAAGGACAGGGCGGCGCGCCGCGACATGATGGCGGCGGTCGATCTCGTCGTGCTGTGCCTGCCCGACGAGGCCGCGCGCGAGGCGGTGGCGCTCTGCGAGGGACTCGGCCCCGCCGCGCCAAAACTGCTCGACGCCAGCACCGCGCACCGTGTGCATCCGGACTGGACCTACGGGTTTGCCGAACTGGCCGAAGGTCAGGCGGCGCGCATCGCTGCCGCCCCGCGGGTCGCCAACCCGGGCTGCTATCCGACCGGCGCGATCGCGCTGTTGCGGCCGCTCGTCGATGCCGGTGCCCTGCCGCCCGATTATCCGGTCGCGATCAACGCGATCAGCGGCTATTCGGGCGGTGGCAAGGCGATGATCGCGGCGCACGAGGCGGTGGGCGGACCGGCCTTTGAGCTTTACGGACTCGGTCTCGAACACAAGCACCTGCCCGAGACCGAACGCTATTCGGGGCTGACCCGGCGGCCGATCTTTGTGCCCTCGGTCGGCCATTTCCGCCAGGGCATGCTGGTCTCGCTGCCGCTTCATCTTGACACCCTGCCGGGGAAGCCGCGCGGCGCCGATCTTCACGAGATCCTGGCGGCGCGCTATCGCGGTTGCGCGCTGATTGCGGTCGTCGCGCCCGCCGCTAACGGCAAGCTCGAACCCGAGGCGCTCAACGACACCGACCGGCTCGAACTCTCGGTCCATGCCAACGAGGCGCGGCGGCAGGCGGTCCTCGTCGCCCGGCTCGACAATCTCGGCAAGGGCGCCTCGGGCGCTGCGGTGCAGAACATCCGCCTGATGCTGGGGTTGCCCGAAACGGCCGCGTTTTTGTGAGGATCGGGGAGAGGCGCAATGTTCAAGCGGATCGATCACGTCGAACTCGTCACCGACCAGCCGGAGCGCATGGTGGCGTTCTACACCGATATTCTGGGATTTCATGTCAAGGCGCGCGACCATATCGACAAGTCGGGCCGCGGCGTGCCGATGAACCTGGCCTATCTGGAGTTGGGCGGCAGTGTCGTCGAGATCATCTCCTATGAGGGCGCAACAACGGCGCCCGCACCCAAGACCGATCATCTCGGCTATCGCATGATCGCGCTCGAAGTCGAAAACATGCAGCGGGCGAGCGAGTATCTGCGCGAGTGCGGGGTCGTCATTGCCTGGGGGCCGCGGGTGCGCGAGACCTCGGCGCGCGCCGAGATCCGCGACCCCGACGGCAATCCGATCGAATTGCGCGAGTGGTTTCGCTGACTTCTGGGAAAGCGGTGAGCGTTGCTGGCCCTATGAGGGTCGGACGCCGCGTAACTCCGTCGGAATGATAACCAACTTGGAAAACCTGCCCCTCATTTGAGGAAGCCATGCAGACCGATGACATAAACCTGCGGACTTATGCTGATGTCATGGCGGACTACCGCCGCCGTTACGGCCAGGCGCATCAAGCCGAGATGCGAATGTTTGGAAATCCACGCCAGACACTCAAAGAGGCGATCTGGCGTGCCTGCATGAGTCAGATACCTACAAAACCCGGTACAAGGTCGAAACGCCACCCTCCCTCGGGGATGTCCCGCTCTCTGTTGAACTTGGTCGAGCGGGCGTTGCCGGATTGGAACGTTACGCGGCCTTGGATTTTTCCTCAAGCTGAAGGTGTTTGCCGTGGTGCGCCTTCAGGGCGGCGGCGA
>JBOHMF010000277.1:0-6077 GCA_050730055.1 Allostellaceae bacterium | reverse complement strand
GCTGCGGATCGCACTGCCGACCCAGTATCCGCGGCTGCGCGCGCGCTCGGTGGCCGCCGTCGCCGCGCGGCAGGCACGGCTGGCGGCGGCATAGGTTGGCAGCTATCGTCGTGTCGTGCCGGTCGGGTTGATCGAGGCCGCGGAGACGGTTTGCGGAACGGGGGGAGCGCATGAGCGCGGGGCAGACGCCAAAGCGCGCCTGGGCGGTTGTCGCGCTCCTGTTTCTGTTCATGCTGATCAATTTTGCCGACAAGGCGGTGATCGGCCTTGCCGCCGTGCCGATCATGCAGGAGCTCCGGCTGACCCCAAAACAGTTCGGACTGATCGGGTCGAGCTTTTTTCTGTTGTTCTCGGCCTCGGCCGTCGTCACAGGTTTTATCGTCAACCGCGTTGAGACGCGCTGGGTGCTGCTCGGGGCCGGGCTGATCTGGGCGCTGACGCAGTTCCCGGTGCTCGGCTCGGTCGGATTTGCCGGGCTGATTGCCTGCCGCGTCGCGCTCGGTGTCGGCGAGGGTCCGGCCTATCCGGTCGCCTTGCACGCAGTCTACAAATGGTTCCCAAACGAGTTGCGGACCCTTCCGACCGCGATCATCGCGCAAGGCGGCGGCATCGGCGTGCTGGTGTCGCTGCCGCTGCTGAACTGGGTCATCGTGCGCTGGAGCTGGCACTGGGCATTCGGCGTTCTCGGCTTTGCCGGTCTCGCCTGGGCGGCGGGGTGGCTCCTGATCGGCCGCGAAGGCACGGTCGCCGACACCCTTGCGCCGAGTGCCGCTTCGCCGCCGCGACTCCCCTATGGCCGGCTGCTGCTGAACCCGACCGTGGTCGCCAGTTGGTGCGCCACCTTTGGCGCCTACTGGGGATTGTCGCAGGCGCTGACCTGGCAAGGCGCCTTTATGATCAAGGGTCTCGGTTTTACCCAAGGCGGGATCGGGCTGCTGACCGCGCTGCCGCCGGGGATCAGCGTCCTGGCGCTCCTGGCCGGCGGCTGGCTGTCGCAGCGCCTGCTGGCCGGCGGGATCGCCAGCCGCTGGGCGCGCGGCATCTTTGGCGGCGTCTGCGTGATGCTGGGTGGCATCGCGCTGTTGCTGATGCCCTCGCTGCCGACCGTCGGCCTCAAGATCGCGATGACGATCATTGGCACGGCCTTGCCCTCGCTCATCTACATCATCGGTCCGGCCATCGTCAGCGAGATCACGCCGGTCGCGCAGCGCGGCGCGCTGTTGGCGATCGGCACCGCGATCGGCACCTCGGCCGGCCTGCTGGCGCCCTTTGTGATGGGCAGCATCATCGAAAATGCGGCGACCCCGATCGCCGGCTTCAACCTGGGCTACAGCATCTGCGGCGCCGTCATGCTGGCGGGCGGCCTCATCGGCGCGGCGGTCATGCACCCGGAGCGCGAGGTGGAGCGGCTCGCTGTCGGACTTCCGCCGGGGCGATTTCGGTACGAGTCAGCCGATCGGTAGCAGCGCTGACCGGCTCAAGCATCTCGACCGGTGGATTTGCGGCCGATAAGCTCGCGATCCCCTGCCCTGGAGACCGGCCGTGGCGCGCGTCCTGACTGCCCGCTTCATGCACGAAACCAACACCTTCAGCCGGGTGCCGACCGACTTGGCGGCGTTCCGGCGCCGCGAGTTTCACCGCGACAACGAGATCCAAGAGGCGTTTCGCGGCACCCGCTCGGCCTTGGGCGCGACCTTTGAGGCGGCCGACAAGTTCGGCTGGAGCCTCGTCCACCCGGTCTCGACCAGCCCCAACCCGTCGGGGATCGTCACCGACGAAGCCTTTGAGACGATCACCGCGCTGATCCTCGCTGCGATCACTCATCAAGGCCCGATCGACGGCGCCCTCTTGCATCTGCACGGCGCCATGGCCAGCGAGCGCTTTGAGGACGCCGAGGGCGAATTTCTCGCCCGCCTGCGCCGGCAGGTCGGCCCCGCGGTGCCGATCGTCGTCACCCTCGATCTCCATGCCAATGTCACGCAGAGGATGGCCGACAACGCCAACGCGCTGATCGCCTACCGCACCTATCCGCATATCGACCACTACGAGCGTGCCTGGCAGGGTGCGCTCCTGCTCGAACGGGCGATGCACGGCGAGATCCGGCCAAGGACAGTGATCGCCCGCCGCCCGATGCTGCACGGTCTCGACTGGGGCCGCACCCAGAAGGGGCCGATGGCCGAATTGATCGCCCGCGGCGAAGCCCTCGAAACCGCCGGCGAGGCGCTCGCCGTCAGCGTGTGCGCCGGCTTTGCGCTCGCCGACATCCGCGATGTCGGCCCCTCGGTGACGGTGACGGTGGACGAGCGCGGCGGTCTTGCGCGCGGGCAGGCGATCGCCGAAGAGTTCATGGACCACGCCTGGGCGACGCGCGACTACACCTCCGTCAGGCTGCTTTCGGTGGCCGACGCGGTGGCGCGCGCCCGGGAAGGAAAACCCGGCGACAAGCCGCTCGTCGTCGCCGATTTTACCGACAATCCCGGTGGGGGCGGGTATGGCGATGCGACCGCGTTTCTCGCCGGTCTCGTTGCGGCCGGGGTCGAGCGCGTCGCCTTTCACGCGATCTGCGACCCCGCGGCGGTCGCCGACGGCCTGCGCGCTGGAGTGGGGGCCAGAACGACGCTGACGCTCGGCGGCAAGACCGATCCCAGGCTGGGCGGCGGTCCGCTGACCCTCGAAGGCGAGGTCACGCACCTCAGCAACGGCAAATTCATTGCCTATGGCCCGATGGGCGGCGGAGTCGAGCGCGATTACGGGCCGTCGATGGTGTTCCGCGTTGGCGGGATCGACATCGTCGTCATCACCAACAACGGGCAGGCGACCGATCTCGGCCAGTTCACTTCGCTCGGCCTCGATCCGACGCGCTACACGACGGTCGCGGTCAAATCGATGCAGCACTTCCGCGCCGCCTTTGAGGCGATCGCCCGCGAGGTGATCCTTGTCGATACCGGAGCGCTGTGCGCGGTCCATTATCCGGCGGAACGCTACGTCAAGGCGCGCCGCCCGATCTGGCCGCTCGATCCGATCAAACCCTGACCGCCTGCGCCTGCCGGAGGCGGGGGCTATACTCCGGGCAGTTGGGTTTTGGCGGCGGCGGGTTCGCCGAGCGACAGCATCAGCCGGTTTGCCCAATTGAAAAAAGCCGCGGCATGGATCACGTCGGCAATCGCCAGATCGTCCAACCCGGCGCGCCGCAGCCGCTCGACATGTTGCGCTCCGAACGCGATCGGCGTCGCGCCGAGCGCCGCCGCGGCTGCGACGACGGCATTCCAGCGCTCGCCGAGATCGGCGCCGATGCCGTCGTCCAACAGCCGCTGCACATCGTCTTCGCGCTTTGAATAGGTCGCTGCGAACCGCGCATGCACCGAGGCGCAGTAGATGCAGCCGTTGAAACGCGATGTCGCGGCGGCGGCCAACTCGCGCTCGGCCCGCGGCAGACCGGCATCGGGGTTGTAAAAGATGTCCTTGTCGGTCAGCGTGCGGGCCCGCAGCGCGTCGGGATCGCGCGCCAGCAGGCGGAAATACGGGGATTTGACCCGCGCGGCATCGATCAGTGCGGCTTTGTGCCGCTCGCTCAGAGCCTCGACCGCCAGCGGTTCTAGCCAGGGCAGCCATTCGAGCAGCGCCCGCGTGAAGGCGGCGGGAACCGTGTGGGGCGGCGGCTCAAGGGTCGTGTCGGGCATGGCTGACCTCGTGTGTCAAGCGGCGCCGGCGAGAACGCGCAAACCGGCGACCACCCGGATCTGAAACGACAGAAAGGCGACGATCTGCGACAGCGTCACGATGCCGGTGGTCGACCAGCCGGCGTCGAGCAGAGCTTGCAGCGCCGCCGGTGCGGCGTCGCGCGGGTGGAACACCAGCAGGTGCACGTGCTCAAACGCAGCGGCGAGGCGCGACCCCAGCGCCCGGCGCGTTTCTGCCGCCACGCGATAGATCGGTCCGGGGACATCCTCGCGGCTCAACGGGCCGGCAGGATAGGCGCCGTAGGGGCCTTGCCCCGCAGCGGCTGCGATCGCCGCATCGATCGCACCGCGCAACTCCGCCGATGCCCCGCTGGCGGCGAGACCGTCGGCGTAGAACGCCGCGGTCTCCGCTGCGCCATGCAGGCCGACGACAAAGGCGGCCACCGCAAAACGCTCCGTCCGGGTGAACGCGCCGGCCGTTTCCGGCGCAAACAGCGCGCGATAGCTGGCCTGCGCCTCTTTGCGCGCCTCCGGCCGCCGGTTGCGGAGGGCATCCAGCGCGGAACCTGGCTTGATCCCGACCAGTGTGTCGATCACATCCGTATCGGTTCCGGGTATGGCCATTCTCTCCTCGCCAATCGTCACGCGATATGCCGCGCAGCCGTCCCGCCATTGTGAACCCAGCCCAGTGCCGACGCCACCGCGTCGGCGATCAGTTCAATCGACCGCAGGATAAAGGGGTGCGGCGGATCGATCGAATGCGCCTGAACGGTCAGGTCGGTGGCGCGCGCCAGGATGCTGTCGGCCCGCAGCGAGGCGATCACGTCGTCCGGGTTGCCGATGTGAATATCCATCGCGGCAATCTGGTCATGCACTGCCAGACCCTCGGCAACGGTCGCGCGGCCGATTGCGGCGTACCGCGCCCGCTGCCGCGCCAGACCGCTTTCCGCCAGCCGCAGCGCTTCCTTGCGATCGTCGGCGACAAAGACCGTGCGCGAAGCCAGAATGCGCGGCGCGCGGCCCTGCGGCAGCGCCTCCAGATAGGCGTCGATCATCGGATGCTGAATGGCGGGCAGCGACAGGTGAGGCTCTCCCGCCGGTCTGGGCTGGGTGCGCGACAGCATCAGGCCATCGCCCGCCGCGCCGGCCCGCCGGGCGCCATCGATGGTGAAGGTTGCCTGCCAGAGGCGGTCCAGGAGGCCGGGATTGGCCGGGTACAAACGGTCGCCGCCCGGGAGCGGCCGACCCGCCCAGGCATCGCGCAGCACGCGATGATGCCGGATCAGCAATGCGGTGCGCTCGGCGCTGTCGAGGCCGAACGCCTTAAAGGCCGAGAAGTTGCCGCCGGGTCCGATCCCGACCTCAAGGCGGCCTCCGCACATCAGGTCGAGCACCGCGGCATCCTCCGCCACCCGGATCGGCAACTCCAGCGGCAGGGTGACGATCCCGGTCCCCAGGCGGAGCCGCGTGGTCGCTGCGGCGGCCCGGGCCAGAAACACAAACGGCGCCGGCAGACCGCCTTCGTCCGCGTGAAAATGATGCTGAGCGACCCAGGCGGAATCAAAACCGCAGCGCTCGGCGTGCACGATCTGCGCCAGAGCGAGACGATACCGCTCGGCCGCATCCGCCAGATCGAGCAGGCGGGTGAAGAAGCCAAGGCGTATCGACGGCTTCGCCATTGTCACCCGCTCATCCCCATGCCGTGCCGGCGGCAACACATACACCAAAGCGGGCGTTGGACCAAAGTTGAGAGCGGATGCTCATTTGGGCCCCTCCTCAATCCCTCCGATCGGCAGCGTATTGTCAAGTTTGCCTCGGATCACAGCCCTGTCATACTGGTCGCAGCCGGCGCGCCGTATCCTGCCTGCGGAACGGCAGCGGGGATTTGTGATCCTGAGAAGGGAAAGCGGAATGTTCAGCCATATCATGGTCGGGAGCAACAATATCGCCCGGTCGAAAAAATTCTATGACGCCCTGTTTGCCGCGACGGGTGGCAAGCCCGGCGCCGAGGACGCCAAAGGACGGCTGATTTATGCGCACAATGGCGGGCATTTCATGGTGTCGCGACCGATCGACGACAAGCCGGCCAGCCATGCCAATGGCGGCACAATCGGCTTTACGATGAGCGATCCCGGACAGGTCAACGCCTGGCACAACGCCGGGGTCGGCAATGGCGGCACGACCATCGAGGACCCGCCCGGCGTGCGCCAGGGGGCTGCCGGCGAATTGTATCTCGCCTATCTTCGCGATCCAGACGGCAACAAACTGTGCGCGCTCTATCGTGTGCCGGCCGCCTGAGTCACCGCAGATTGCGTTTTTGACGCCGGGCCGTTTCGCGGTTCAAATGTCGGCCTCCGGTCGGGCGCTGTTTTGCCGACCCGTCTCCGGGGCGGGGTT
>JBOHMF010000276.1:0-6129 GCA_050730055.1 Allostellaceae bacterium | reverse complement strand
GGCCATAGCCGCGCAAGGTAGCCCGGTTGATGTCTTCGTAGATGAAACGACCGTCTTCGGTCGCGCGAAACAGGGCCAGCCAGTCGGGCGACGTATCAAACACCGCCTGAAGCCGGGCGTGGCTGGCGTCGCGCTGGCGCGCCCGCTCCTCGGCGAGGTGTTCGAGGGTCCCGTTGAGTTCGCGCAGCCGCCGCTCGCCGTCGCGCAGGGCGGCCTCGGCCCGCTTGCGCTCACTGATGTCCTGGGCCACGCCGACGATGCGGAAGGGCCGGCCGGCGGCATCGGACATCATGCTGCCCTGAACCGCGATCCAGCGCACGGCGCCATCCCGCCTGACCCGATACTCGGCGCGGTAATCGCCGGGCCGCTTCAACGCCGCCGCAAAGCGCTTTTCGCAAACTTCCCGATCCTCGGGTTCGATCAGGCTCAGCCATTCCTGGAGAGCGATCTCCAGCGCTTGCGGCGGGCGGCCGTGCATCACGGCGGCTTCCAGCGACCACTGAGCCATCCGCCGGGACAGATCGACCTCCCAGGTCGCCAGCCGAACCGCCGCCATGGCCAGGCGCAGGCGTTCGGCCGTGAGGCGGGCGGCATTCTCACCCTGGCGGCGGCGGGTGGTGTCGATCGTGACGCCGCGCATGATCGCCGGCCGGCCGGCCGGGCCGGGTTCGGTCCGGCCGCGCAATGCGACCCAGCGCACCGCGCCGTCCGGCCCGCTCGTCTGAAATTCGATGCGCAGCGGTCCGATGCGGCCGCGACACTCGACCATGAACGCCGCGAGCCGTTCGCGCTCGCCCGGGTGCGCGACAGCGAGCAGAGCCTCGGGCAAGTCATCGCGATCCTGCGGTTCGAGGCCGAGATGGCGGAACATCTGGGCCGACCAGCGCATCCGGCCGCTCACCAGATCCCACTCCCAGACGCCGATGTCTCCGGCTTCGAGCGCCGGGCGCAGAGGCTCCGCTTCCGCCCGGCTCTCATCGCAAGATGATTGCGGGAGCGGCGGGTCGTCGGCGGGTTTTTCCACTGTCACCTCCCTCGCCCGGCAGCCGCCGGCAGACCCTTTGGACCCGTCCTGGTTCCGCGACGCCATGCCGCCTCATTGCTGTGCAGCCGCGCTGCAATTATAAACCGCTTCCGCGCCCGGAGGGATAGTGTCCGGCGGCTTTGGCTCGGCTGCCCCGGCTTGACGGCTGCGCGGGTCGGGCAACACAATCGCCCCACAGCCTCGGGGATCAAGGAGCGTTTTATGGCCGAGATTCGCATTATGGCGAGCGGTTTGCGGTTTCCGGAAGGACCGGTGGCGATGGCCGACGGCGCGGTCGTCCTCGGCGAGATCGCCGGCGGCGCGGTGACGCGGATCGCCCCGGACGGCACAAAATCGGTTCTCGCGCCGGTGGGCGGCGGACCCAACGGGCTGGCGCTCGGCCCCGATGGCGCCCTCTATCTGTGCAACAACGGCGGCAACGAATATGCGCAGGGCGGGTTTCTTTCGACCGGGCCGGCAAAGGACTACAAGAACGGCGCGATCCAGCGCATCGATCCCCGGACCGGCGCGGCGACGACGCTTTATACCGAATGCGCAGGGCACCGCCTGTCGGCGCCCAACGATATCGTCTTTGACAAAGAGGGCGGGTTCTACTTCACCGATCTCGGCAAGAGATACGCGCACGGCCGCGACCACGGCGGGCTTTATTACGCGCTCCCCGATGGTTCGAAGATCGAGGAACTCGTCTATCCGATGCTGACCCCGAACGGCGTCGGCCTGTCGCCCGACGAAAGGGTACTCTACGTCGCCGACACCGAGACCTCGCGACTGTTCGCTTACGACATCATCGAACCCGGCGTCCTGAAGCAGGAGCCGTTTCCCGCCCCCTACGGCGGTCGCCTTGTCTGCGGGTTGCCGGGGTTTCAGCGCTTTGACAGCCTCGCTGTCGATGCCCACGGCAACATCTGCGTCGCCACCTTGATCAGTGGCCATATCACGGTGATCGCGCCCGATGGCCGTCTCGTCCGCCAGGTCGAGATGCCCGATGTCTATCCGACCAACATCTGCTTTGGCGGTGCCGATCTGAAGACTGCCTATATCACCCTGTCGGGCACCGGCGAACTGGCGGCGATGGAGTGGCCCGAAGCCGGATTGCGCCTCAATTTCATGAAGTGAGCGGTGCGATGAAAGTCGGTCTCTTTCTGACCTGCCAGTATCCGCCGGGCAGCGACATGGTTGCCGCCCTCGAAGCCCAGTACGTGATGGCCCGCTTTGCCCGCGACCAGGGTTGGGACGCGGTCGGCACCGGCCAGCATTATCTGAGCGAGGGCTTTGCCCAGCCGCAACTGGTCCCGTTTCTGGCGCGGCTCGCCGCCGAGGCCGGGCATATGACCGGGATTGCCGGAATTCTGCTCGCCGCCCTGCACAACCCGGTCGAACTGGCCGAAACCGTTGCTTCGCTCGACATGATCTGGCGCGGCAATTTTGTCTTTGGCGTCGGCCTCGGGTATCGCGATGTCGAATTCGATGCCTTTGGCGTGCCCAAGGGCGGACGGGCGCGCCGTTATGAACAGTGCGTCGCCACCGTCAAACGGCTCCTGAGCGGCGAGCCGGTCAGCTTTGAGAACGAGGTCTGCAAGCTCGCAAACGTGACCGCCACGGCGCTGCCGGTGCAAAAGCCGCACCCGCCGATCTGGGTCGCCGCCAACAGCGACGCCGCGGTGAAGCGGGCGGCGCGGCTCGGCGACACGTGGTTTGTCAACCCGCACGCGACAAGGGAGACGATCGCGCGCCAGATGGCGCTCTATCGCGCCGAGCGGGAACGGCTTGGCAGACCGTTCCCGCGGGTGCTGCCGATGGCGCGCGAGATCTTCTGCGCCAAGGACACCGCGAGCGCGCTCGAACTGGCCGGCCCCTATCTCGCCGAAAAGTACCGCGCCTACGCCGCCTGGGGGCAGGACTCGGTCCTCCCCGGCAACGAAAGCTTCCGCCAGTCGCTCGACGCCTTGACGCGCGACCGTTTTGTGCTGGGCAGCCCGGAAGAGTGCTGGGAGCAGTTGCGCCCGTGCTGGGAGGAGGTCGGCGCCAATTTTCTGATCTTCCGCACGCATTGGAGCGGGATGCCGCTGGGCCATGCGCTCTCCAGCATGCGCCTCATCGGCGAGGAGCTCTTGCCGGCGCTGCATCAATTAAAGACACCAATCGCTGGTTCTGGAGATTGATTATCCGCCGCCGACTGCCACGTAATGCCCGAACCCCGTGGCAGACGCGATATCCTTTGGGATCGGTCAGGGAATCCTCCCCCATATGTGAGTCAGCAGCTTGGAATCGCAGAATGGGAGATGCGTGACGCCATCCATAAGATCAAAAGTCGCAGCTTCCCACCCGGCGGGCAAGATCGGGTCGTCATATACCGTGACGGAAGAGTCACCGATGAACATGGAGAGGACATCGGGAATATCCATGATGAGATATGATGGATCAGACACACATAAAACATATGCAACGTTTCGTGTTTCGGGTGATACTCTTGACCCTGACATAATCACAAAAATTTTACGGGTAATCCCTACAATTTCATACGCAAAGGGTGAAAAATATTTCGCTGGTCAGAGAACAGGAGAACTCATAGGAAAAACTGGCATGTGGAGCTTTACAACAGATAAACTGGTGGCGAGCAATAATTTACAACATCATCTTGCATATGTTTTAGGTATCCTGATACCGGGGCGTCAGGACGCCTCTCCTCTCGTGCATCTGCATGCGCTATTAGCAAAAAACAAAGGAATTCGGGCTGATTTGCGCTGTTTTTGGCACGGGCACGCCAGCGCAAAAAAACCGTCGATCCCAAAAATTGTGACTGAATTCGTGAAAATCATCCCGGCTTCCATCGAGGCTGATTTCGATACTGACTCCGTATCAGACAACGGGCGCAAAACAGCTTGACCCTATCGAGGACAGATCGGCGCCAATTTTCGGACATCGAGCCGCCGGGAGTCGGCTCTCAATAAGGATTGGCCCTTATAATCCTGCGCCTGGACTTGTTCTGGGCACTCACGCTTTTCTATAGTATCGATGTAGTTTGTGGGAGTGTAGACCATGGCTGACCGACTTCTAATCGGTGTTTTGGGGAATCGCAACTCTGGTAAATCTACCACCTGGAATACGCTTTTCGGCGCAACGGTGAGAACGGGACGCCACTCGAGACCTCTGGCACTGCGTCTGGGAGAGTGTGTAGAGGTATTTTTAGCCAGCGGATCGCCAGAAGAACGTGAGCTCTATGTGGGCGACATCGTCGGTGAAACGAACGCTAGGATTATCTTGTGTTCTCTCCAATATAGAAAGGGGGTCGCTTCTTCCTTTGGCTATTTCATCGAAAATGGGTTCTTCATTTACCTACAATGGCTCAATCCAGGCTACTCTGATCCCGGAGAGAATTTTGACCGATTGGGGATTGTGAACCAGATTTTATCGGTGCCCTCCGTCGTCAGTATGCGCGACGGGAGGGCCGATCCTGCGGCGAGGATACAGGAGATCCGCGAGTTCATTTACGGGTGGGCGGTTCCACGCGGACTGGTTTTCGCCTGCTGATCTTTCTGGATCAGTTTACTCCATAATGCTGTACTTTCCTTTTCAAATGATGCGACCCAAATAAGAAAGACGTGGATGCCCGACCCAAGGCCGGTCATGGGGAGAAACTTTGGGAGTGTCAGTGCATCAATAAAACACCAGCGTCCTGACCTCGATGCTCTCGCGCGGCGGGGCGCCCGCAGGGGTTTGCGGATCGTCAAAGGCGCCGTGCGCCGAGAACCGCGCCGCGCCGTGGAGCGCCGAGTCAAAGCAGCGGATCAGAACCGCCTCGTCGGGCTGCATTTTTGGAAAATAATACCAGCGCTGCTGGGGATTATAGGTGATCGCATAGATTTCGCCGGTGCGGTCCGGGTATCTGAGATCGGTCGGCAGCAGGTTCCCGTCGGCAAGACTTTGCGCGTCGCACAGGGCGAGCGGGGAATCCAAAAGCGGTCCGCGGATCGGCCGCCACAGGTTGATGATCGCAAAGCGCCGCCCGAGCAGCGTTTCGGCTTCCGCACCCATCAGATCGCGCACCCGTTGCGGCGCCGATTTTGCCGTGTAGTCGTTGTGAACGCGCTTGGCCGGCGATTTGACGCCGCTGCCGGCAATCGCCGCCCTGGCCGCGTTGCGGGTGATGTGGTCAAAAGCGACGACGCGGACGGCGCCGGCCGCCTCGCGCACGACGCGCTCGCATTCGGGGTAATAGACGGCGGCGATCTCTCCCTCGTCGTAAAAGTCCTCGACTGCGCTCCCCTGGTGCAGCAGGACAAAGCCTTCGCGGTCGAGCGACAAGTCCGCGGCGCGGCGGCGCGCGTCGCGGATCGGCACGCGGTGCTCCTCGCCCTGACCGTTGCGCACCGCAACCCCGCGCGGCGGCGGGTAATTGTAGGAAAACAGTTTCTCCGCCGTCGGCGCGGTAAAGCCGAGAGGGGCGAGGACCTCGCCCGGATGCGCCGCTGTCAAACCGTCCATGCTGGCCTCCGCCCATCGAACGCGAGCTTGCGCCCGCCGGCAGAACTTAGGGTGCCGCGTCACCGGCGTCAAACCGGGTCCCGCCTTCACCGCTTGGTTCAGGATTCGTTCATCCATTCCGCAGAGCATAGATATCCATCCAAAAATCAAAGGGAGGTGCGCTATGCGGATTTGGAAGCTGGCTCCCGCTGACCCGCCAGGCCCAAAATGGAAAGGCAGAAATCGCGGACCGTTTTTTGTTCGAGCTGAAAACGAATCTGAAGCCCGCTGTCTTACATCTGTTGAAATAGATGGATGGGTTCCCTCGAAACCATGTGAAAAATCGCAAATAAGCTCATGGAACGACTATAGAACAATATGCGAGGACATAACCGACCAACTCCACGGGTATTCTATAGAGGGGCCGGCTGGGGTCTTGAATCGAGAGCGCGGATGAGATGAACGTGAGAAACCCGTCAGTAGCTAACCGGCTTGTTCCTATGTTTGGGAATTATCGGCTTGACGTACCAACCCACAACCTGTATGATTGCTGAGAATACAGGAATGGTGCGGTTATGGCAAACCACCGGATCGATCTCCGCAACCCTATCTATCACGAC
>JBOHMF010000275.1:0-6172 GCA_050730055.1 Allostellaceae bacterium | reverse complement strand
GGCGTGCGGTATTGCGCCGCCTCGGCGGGGATTGGCCGCAGGACGACCCCTGGTGCCTCGTCGCGCCGCGCGAGCGGCCGGCGTTTCTCCAGCCCGCGGTTCCGGGCGGCGCGCTCGACCCGTTCAAGAACCGCGTCGAGACTCCAGACGAACTCGATCTCCTGGTCACCTCAAAGAACCACGACCTGAAGGCGGCGCGCATGGTGCGTGCCGCCCCCGACGACTGGCTCTTTGCTCTCGTTTCGTTGCAGACGCAGGAGGGCCAGATGGGGCGCGGCAATTACGGCATCGCCCGGATGAACGGCGGCTACGGCAGCCGGCCGTTTCTCGGCATCGCGCCGCAAGGCGGCTTTGGCGCGCGCTTCAGCCGCGACCTGGAACTCTTGCGCCGCGAGGCCGGTCGGCTCTGGCAGGCGGAATGGTCGGGATGGGGAACCCGGCGCGATCTTCGCCTGCTCTGGCTGGAGTCCTGGGACGGCACGAAACAGCTTACACCTGACGAACTGCACCCGCTGTTTATCGAAATCTGCCGGCGCGTCCGGCTCGAAAGCGACAGGGAGGGGCGGCTCTTCGCGCGTCTCGCCAATTCCGAGGCAGCGCGGATCAAGGCCAAGGATCTAAAAGGCGTGACCCCCGACCCGTGGGCACCGATCGAGACCGGCAGCGAAACGAAGCTGCTGAGCCTGACTGGCGAAGGGTTCTCGTGGCGTCGCATGCGCGCGTTGCTATTTTCAGAGTCGTTCAAACGACCGCCTCTCGCTCGGGTCGCAGCCGCCGACAAGTCCCCCATCGAGATCGTCGCGGCGGGTCTGGCGCGCGGCCAGGGCAAGACCGAGGGCTTTCACGAGCGCCATATCCCGGTGCCGCCAAAGGCGCGGGGGGTCTTGCAAAGCGAAGCGGCTCGATTGGCCAAAACCGCAGAGCTGCAGGCAATAGACGCAGGAACAATGGCCCGATCGGTGTTGCGGTCCGCCATCCTGTGCGCCTTTGAGAAGGGCGCCAAAAGGGTGAATTTCGATGCGCGCGAGGCGGCGCGCGCCGCCGAGCCGTATATGCAGCTTTTCGATGCCGCCGTGGACGCCGCATTCTTTCCGGCGCTGTGGGACAGCGTCGAGGCGGGACCGGAGGCCGCCGCGCGCAAGTGGCAGGAGATCCTGCGCAAGGAAGCTGAGACGGTTTTTGCCAAGGCGCTCGAGGCCGGCCCGCAGGCGCAGGAGCGCCGCTTTATTGCGGCGGCGCGGGCGCGCGGCCTGTTCGACGGCCTGATGTTCAAGAATTTCCCGGCGCTGCGGCCGAGCCGGGCTGACAGGGAGGACGATGATGACCAATGATGTCTCTGCCTCTGACGAGGGTGGTTCGCGCCTCGGCGCCGTTCTCGCCCGCCTGTCCGCTGTTCTCCGCGGTCAGAATCTCGGAACCGGAACCGAGGCGGCGCTGCGCCGGCTCGACGCGCGGCGTCCTGACCCGCGCCATGCGATCTCTCTTCACCGACTGTTCGCCGAACACGGGATCTCACCTGCAACTCCTGATCTGACGGTGCGCTGGTCCGCCATCGTCAACGCGCTGGCGCTGTGCCGTGGCGCGCACCAGAGGAACCGACCCTGCGGCGAGGCACTCCATGAGATCGGCGTCAGCGAGCAACGGCTGGCGATGCTGCTCGCTGCCGACTGCGAAACCCTGATCGATCTGCTGCCGCGCCTCGCCCGCCGTCTCTTTGCCTCGGGGCAGGGCATGGACTGGTGGCCGCTGGCGCGCCTGACGCTGACCGTCGGCTCCAATCCTGACGAAGCCGACAGGATGCGCAGCCGGATCGCCCGCGATTACGTCCGCGCGCAAGTGCGCGACAGCAACCCCGCCGCTGCTTGAGGGAGGAGAACATGGTCGAGAGCCGCTTTTTGCAAATCCATACCCTGACCAGCTATCCCGGCGCCCTGCTCAACCGGGACGATGCCGGGCTTGCAAAACGCCTGCCCTTTGGCGGCGCGACGCGCGCCCGCATCTCCTCGCAATGCCAGAAGCGGCGCTGGCGCATGGCCGATGATGAATGGGCGCTTCGACATATACCGAACCTTACTGGACAAGATTTTGGGATACGATCGCGGAGAATTTTCAGCGACCGTATTGCATCACCGCTTATCGATGAAGGTTTCGCTCCCTCGGCCGTAATCGAGGTTGTCGGCCTCCTGCGTGAGCGCCTATTCCCGAAGGCGAGCGACGAGAAGTCGGAAGATAGTAAGGAGAATGGTACTGATCGAGGAAGGAAGGGCCGAAAAGACAGGGAGATCGATGATACGCTTGGGCGCCTGCGTTTCGAGCAAGCGTTCCTGATGGGGCTACCAGAGATTGACTATCTGACCATCCTTTGCCGAAGAATATTGTCAGGGGATAATGAACTAAGGAAAGCACTTGATGAGAAGCCAAAAACCAAAAACTCAACCACACCATTTCAAAAGTCGTTGCGTTCTGACCTTACTGACAATCTCCAAGTGCTTGCAAAGGAGGCACGGCTGCCAAAAAGCCTGGAGGCAGCTCTCTTTGGTCGCATGATTACCTCAGATATATTAGCCAACACCGATGCCGCGATCCACGTCGCCCACGCCTTCACCGTGCATGCGATCGAGCGCGAGCTCGACTTCATGACCGCCGTCGATGATCTGAAAGACCGTGACGATGATGCCGGCGCGGCCGGCATGTTCGACATGGAACTCGCTTCCGGCCTCTATTACGGCTATGTCGTCGTCGATGTGCCGCTGCTTGTCGCCAATCTGGCGGAAGACCGCGAGATCGCGGCCAAGGTCGTCGAGCACCTGCTGCATCTGATCGCGCAGGTCTCGCCTGGCGCCAAAAAGGGATCGACCGCGCCCTATGCCTGGGCCGAATTTGTCCTGGTCGAAGCCGGCCGGCGCCAGCCGCGCACCCTCGCCAACGCCTTCCGCCAGCCGATCGATCTGCGCCGGTTTGGCAACCGCTTCTTTGAGGAGGCGGTCGCGTGCCTCGCCGGTCATCTCGAAAAGCTCGACGGCGCCTATGGCGCCCACGAGGCGCGCAGCGTTCTCAATCTGGCGGAGGCACCGATCAAGGGGGCCGAGCCGCGCGATCTCGACTGTCTCGCCGCCTGGGCGGCGCAGGCGGTGCGCGCCGGCGCGGTCCAATGAGTGCCGCATTGCGCCGGCACCTGCTGCTGCGGCTCGACGCGCCGCTGATGTCCTTTGGCGCGCCAATCGTCGATCAGCATGGCCGGACCGGCGATATCCCGCTGCCGTCGATGATCACCGGTCTCCTGGCCAACGCGCTCGGCTTTCGGCGCACCGAGGGCGAGCGGCTGCAACGCTTGCAGGACCGGCTGGTCCTGGCCGCGCGCTGGGACCGGGCGGGCGAGCGGCTGCGCGACTTCCAGACCGCCGAACTGAAGGCGAACGATCGCGGCTGGACGACGCGCGGCCGACCGGAAGGGCGCGCCGGCGGCGCCGGCACCTATGCCGGCAAGCACATCCGCTATCGCTGGCATCAGGCGGACGGGACGATGACCGTGGCCCTCAGACTGGAGCCTGCGGCCGAGCCGCCGGGCCTGCCGGAGGTGGCCGAAGCCTTGCAATGGCCGGCCCGGCCGCTGTTCATCGGCCGCAAGCCCTGCCTGCCGGCGGCGCCGATCCTGGCGGGCTTTGTCGAGACAGAGAGCGTTCTCGATGCCGTCCTTGCCGCGCCGCTTGCCGAGGGGTGCGCCGGCGGAGCCTATGGCGTTTTCTGGCCCGAGGGCGAAGGCGAGCGGCCGGATGCCGAGCGGCGCCTGATCGAGGGCCGGCGCAACTGGCTCTCCGGCGTGCACGGCGGCCGCGAGGTGTGGTATCGCGCCGAGGAGGAGACCCCGCCGTCAGAAGGGCGCGCGCCGTGACCCCACCGACCCTGGTGCGGCTTCTCCCGGATCTGCCGGGGTTGGCGCGCGCCGCCGCCGAACGCGGGCTGATCGGCCGCGGCGGCGATCTCGGCTATGCCCTGCACGCGGCGTTGCGGGCGGGTTTTGGCGAGGCTGCCCCAAAGCCCTTTGTGCTGCGCGTTGAGAGCCAGGAGCCGCAGCTTCTCGGTTATGTCACCGATGACCCTGAGACGGTTCTGATGCACGCCGCCTTGCCGCCGGTCGCGGACGCCGATCTCATCGCCTCGATGAGATTGCCCGGGCTGGAAGCGCGGGCGCTGCCGGCGGCATGGCGGCCCGGTCAAACCCTCGATTTCGAGGTGCGCGCCCGGCCCGTCATCCGCACCCGGCCGCAAGGGCGGGATGGGCCGACGCGCGAACGCGACGTCTTTTTTGCCGCGATCGCGGGAACACCGCTGCCCTGCGAGACGGTGCCCCATCGCTCCTGGCCGCAGCGGGAACGGGTCTATGCCGAGTGGCTGGCGCGCGAGCTCGGGCGCGGCGATGCGGCGGCGGTCGAGGCGGCCCGCCTGATCGCTTTCCGGCGCACCCGGGTGCTGAGCCGGCCGCTCGGCCGCGACGGGCGCCGCCGGCCGAGCGAGAGCGAAGGGCCGGAAGCGTTGCTGCGCGGCCGCTTGCGCATCAAGGACGGCGCCGGCTTCGCGGAACTGCTCGCGCGCGGTGTCGGGCGCCACCGTGCCTTCGGTTTTGGCATGCTTCTGCTGGCGCCGCCCGGCCGGCTGATCGCGCGGGATTAGGGCAATGCTGCTCGGTCGCTTGGGTCTCGACACCGCCCGGTTGCCGCACGAGCTGCGCCACGGCCTCCTTTATCTCGATCGCGGCCGGCTTGAGGTCGAGGACGGCTGCATGAGGTTTGCGTGCGCGGGCGGCGGCGGGCTGCCGGCGGGCGACTACCAGATCCCGCATCAGTCGGTCTCGCTGATCCTGCTCGGACCCGGCAGCAGCGTGACCCACGATGCGCTGCGCATCCTCGCCCGCCACAACACCGGCTTGGCCGCCGTCGGACAGGACGGGGTGCGCTTCTATACCGCGCCGCCGCTGCTGCCCGACGCCTCGGAGCTGGCCCGTCGCCAGGCCCGCGCCTGGGCCGATCCGGAGGTTCGCCTGGCGGTGGCGCGCCGGCTCTATGCCTGGCGGCTTGGCGAGGTGCTGCCGGCGCGCGACCTCGATGTTCTGCGCGGCATCGAGGGCGCGCGCATGAAGGAGAGCTACCGGCTGATCGCGGCGCGGATCGGCGTCGGCTGGTCGGGTCGCCGCTACGACCGCGGTAATCCCGGCGCGGCCGACGTGCCGAACCAGGCGATCAATCATGCCGCCAGCGCGGTCGAGGGGGCGGCCGCGATCGCCGTCGCCTGCACCGGCGCCATCCCGCAACTCGGCTTCATCCACGAGGATTCGGGACAGTCCTTTGTCCTCGACATCGCCGATCTGGTGCGTGCCGAGGTGACGATCCCGGTGGCGTTTCGCGCGGCCAAGGAGCATCTCGCGCACCCCGATCGCCCGCTCGACCAGATCGTGCGGCGCGGCGCGGCGGAGGCCTTTCGCCGTCAGAAGGTCATCCCTGTCATGATCGAGCGGATCAAGGAATCGTTCGATCTGGGCTGATCGGCAGGGATGGAGGACGGGAGACGATGACCCTGGCCGTGGTCGTGACGCGCGATGTAGAGGCCCGCTATCGCGGATTTCTCGGCTCGGTGATGCTGGAGGTGGCGCCGACGGTTTACGTCCATCCCAACCTGTCGGCGGGCGTGCGGGAGCGCATCTGGGCGGTGCTGGAGGAGTGGCACGCCACTCTGCGGCGCGGCGCGATCGTGCTGGTGTGGCACGATCCGAAAGAGTTGGGTGGCCTTGGCATCCGGGTTTTAGGGCTGTCGCCGCGTGCCTTGCAGGAGATTGACGGTCTCTTTGTCGTTAAGCGCGAGTTGTGATCCTGACTGTTCGCGTCATTGCTCTTTGACAAGTGAGCACGATCAATGCATTGATCGGCAGAGGCTTCCCCGCCTGCGCGGGGATCGCCCTTCCTCCGCAGGCACGTCCGCCGGTTTCAGGTGGGCTTCCCCGCCTGCGCGGGGATCGCCCCGCAAGGCAGATTTCAGCATCAGGGAGACGGGCGGCTTCCCCGCCTGCGCGGGGATCGCCCCTCTGTTCGACTGCGAAAACACAGAAAAAGCCCGGCTTCCCCGCCTGCGCGGGGATCGCCCCTCGGCGACCTCAGACTGATGATCGATCATCCTGGCT
>JBOHMF010000274.1:0-6191 GCA_050730055.1 Allostellaceae bacterium | reverse complement strand
AATCCGCGCAGCAGTATGATCAGACGCTCGATGCGATCGAGCGGATGGTCCTGCGCGCATCCGAGCAATAGCCAACCTTACTCCCGCGTTCCGCCAACAGCGGCCGGCGGCGCCCGCGGGCGCCGCGGGTGGTCTTGCCCCCGGTGGCCTTGCCTGGGCAAATGTCCTAAGCTCCCGCCTCCAGCCGGCGGAGGTCGAATATGGAAATACGCTCGCGCGGACACTATGAGATCGCCGATCGCGAGGTTGTCGCCGAGGGCGCCGATGTCCGGGTGCAGGTGCTGACGCTGGCCGCCGGGCAATGCGTTCCCTGGCACTATCACAGCGAGGTCGCCGACAGTTTTGTCTGTCTCGAAGGCCCGATGGTGGTCGAGACGCGGGCGCCGTGTGCCACCCACATGCTCGGCCGGGGGGACCGCTGCGCGGTGCCGCCCAAGACCGCGCATTACGTGCACGGCGAGAACGGCGGTCCCTGCAAGTTCCTGATCGTACAGGGGGTTGGCGCCTATGATTTCAACCCGGTCGGAGGCTGAGAGATGGCGGAGCGACAGGACGCCCTGATCTCGACCGAGTGGCTCGCCGCACACCTGCACGACCCGCAGGTACGGGTTGTTGACGGGACCTATTTTCTGCCCAATGTGCCGCGCGATGCGCACGCCGAATTTGCCGCGCGGCACATCCCGGGCGCGGTCTTTTTTGACATCGAGGAGATCAAGGACCATCGCAACCCACTGCCGCACATGCTGCCCGAGCCGGCGGAATTTGCCGCGCGGGTCGGCGCGCTGGGTCTCGGCGACGGGATGACGATCATCGCCTATGACGTGCACGGCATCCTCAGCGCGGCGCGGGTATGGTGGATGTTCCGCGTCATGGGCCATGATGCGATCGCGGTGCTCGATGGCGGTCTGCCAAAATGGCTGCGCGAGGACCGGCCGATCGAAACCGGTCCGGCCCAACCCCGCGCGACTGCATCGTGCGGGGACCCGGAACAGGGACCGCGGCAAAAGGCGGTCTTCACCCCGCGTTTCCGCCCCGCGCTGGTGCGCGGGTTTGAGGCTGTCAAGGCCGAGCTCGAGACCGGTTCGGCGCAAATCGCCGATGCGCGCTCCTTCGCCCGTTTTTCCGGGACCGAGTCCGAATTTCGCGCCGGTCTCAAAAGCGGCCACATGCCGGGCGCCCGCAATCTGCCTTATGGCGAGTTGCTTGCCGCCGACGGAACATTTCGCGCCGCCCCCGAGATCGCGGCGCGCTGTCGTGCCGCCGGGATCGATGCCGCGCGGCCGGTCACGGCCTCGTGCGGCTCGGGGGTCTCGGCCTGCGTCCTGGCACTCGGCCTTTATCGGATCGGCAAGCCCGACGCGGCGGTCTATGACGGCTCGTGGTCCGAGTGGGGCGCGCGCTCCGACGCCCCGGTCGCTACCGGCCCCGATTAAAGGGATCGGCGGAATACGCTGCGCTGTTCCGCCCTGCGGTTCAGATGCAGGGCGGAAAAGCCTTCACCCGCGAGGGGGAAGGCGCATTCCGCCGCTATGAAAGCCGCGCCAGATATTGCGCGACAAAATCGACCCCGACCATCTCCTTGAACGCCGCGGTCAGCCGCGCCGTCACCGGACCCGGCACCTCCGGGGCGGAGAAGCGGCGACCATTGAGGCTTTTGACACCGCAGATGACAAGGCTTGTCGAGGTCAGAAAACACTCCTCAGCGGTGTAGGCGTCATAGAGATCGAGATCGGCCTCGGCGCAGGGGATGCCGAGACCCGCGGCGAGATCAAACACCGCCTGCCGCGTCACCCCGGGCAGCACAAAACGCGCCCGCGGGGTGTAGAGGCCGCCGTCGCGAACAAGAAAAATGTTGCTGCCCTGGCCCTCGGCGAGATTGCCGTTGATGTCCAGGAGGATCGCCCAGGCCGCCGGGTTCTGCGCCTTGGCCTCGCGGTCGCCAAGGATCAGGTTCATATACTGGTGCATCTTGGCGCGCGGCGACAGCGCCTCGGGCGGGGTGCGCCTCAGCGACGGAGTGATCACCTCGATGCCGTCGCGGAACAAAGGCGCCCGCTCCTTCAAGGGCAGCGGCAGGCATTCGACGATGACATTGGGGCCGTAATGATCCCAGTTGTCGCCGGCGGCGCGCTGAACGCCGCGGCTGACGCGCTGGCCGATCCAGTAGTCCTCGTCCGGCGCCAGCAGGTGCCGGTTGCGGGCGAGCACATCCTCGCTGACCGCCACCATCTCGGTCTCGGAAATGCCGGGGTCGATATCGACGTAGCGCAGCGAACGGTAGAGGCGGGCGACGTGTTCCTGGAGGCGAAACGGCTGGCCGGCAAAGCTGCGGGTCATGTCAAAGACCGCATCGCCGCGCAGAAAACCCTGGTCGCGGAACGGGATCACCACCTCGCTCTCGCGCACGATCCGGCCGTTGAACCAGGCGACACGCTCATTGGTCAGCGCCATCGCTATCCTCCACAAAATGCAGCGGCCAGTCTCGCCGGATGCCGGCGGAAAGGCAATTGCGCTATGCTGCCGCCTTGGCTGGCGATCGGGAGCGGGGTCGTGGATCTTCACCTGAAAGGCAAAAAAGCGATCGTCACCGGCGCGACGCGCGGGATCGGCCGGGCGATCGCCAATCTCCTGGCCGAGGAGGGTTGCGATCTTGCGCTCTGCGCGCGCCATCAGCAGGGGGTTGACGCGACGGTGGCGGCGCTCGCGCAAAAAGGGATCGCCGCCGCCGGCGCCGCGGTCGATGTCGCCGACACACGGGCCTTGCGCGCCTTTGTCGGGGCGATGGCGGAGAAGCTCGGCGGTCTCGACATCTTTATCGCCAATGTCAGCGCCCTCGGCATGGCGATGGACGAGGACACCTGGCGCAAGAGCTTTGACATCGATGTCATGGGCACGGTCGCCGGGATCGAGGCGGCGATCCCGCATCTCGAAAAATCCGCAGCCGGCGCGATCGTTGTCGTCGGCACCACCGGCGCCATCGAGATGGCCGGGGCGATGCGCCCCTACGCCGCGGTCAAGGCAGCCCTTATTCCTTATGTCAAGGGACTGGCGCGCAATCTCGCGGCGAAGGGGGTGCGCGCCAACATGGTCTCGCCCGGCAACGTCTATTTCAAGGGCGGCGTTTGGAACGTGGTCGAGGAGAAGAGTCCGGCTGTGTTCGAGGAGATGCGGGCGCGCAACCCGACCGGGCGGATGGGAAAGCCCGAGGAGGTCGCGGACGCCGTCGTCTTTCTCGCGAGCCCCAGAGCCAGCTTTATCACCGGCACCAATTTGATCATCGACGGCGCTTTGACCCAAAGGGTGCAGTTCTGACCGCCAGTGGGAGTCGTGTCGGCGGAATGCGCTCCGCCGTGCTGCACTTTTCCGCCCTACACATCCTTGTAGGGCGGAAGAGCGCAGCGCATTCCGCCAATATTGTTGTCAGTTGGTCAGCCCGTAGAACTTGGCGGCGTTCTCGCAGGTGATCTTGTGGATGATCTCGGGCGACAGACCGGCGAACTGCTCCTCGATGTATTTTGAGGATTCGGGCCAAACCCCGTCGGTATGCGGATAGTCCGATCCCCACATCAGGGTCTCGACACCGATCTCATCGAGGAGCTTGGGGCCGATGCGGTCAAACTGAAAGGTCGCCTTGCACTGGCGGCGCCAGTATTCGCTGGGCTTTAACGGGCACAGGTCGCGGAAGCGGTCCTCGTACTCGAAGTCCATGCGGTCGAGCGCATAGGGCAGCCAGCCGATCCCGCTTTCGCCAAATGAGACCCGAAGGCGCGGGTGGCGCTCCAAGACGCCGGCGCCGATCAGCGCGGCGATGATGTGAATGAGACCCATCTGAAAGGCCGAGACGCCGGTGAACATCGCCGCGCGGCGGATTTGGTTCGATTGCTCGCGCACCCGCGGCGGGGTCGTCGGGAAGGTGTGAAAATGCAGCGGCAACTGCACGTCCTCGACCGCCTTCCACAAGGGTTCCCACACCGGGTGCCACATCGGCTCCATGTCCCATGAGCAGGACAGTTCGAGACCGCGAATGCCCATCCGGGCGACGCGATAGATCTCCTTGACCGCCTCGTCGATGTCGCCATAGGGCAGACAGGCGAGGCCGAGCTGGCGGTCGGGGTAGTGACTGCAAAAATCCTTCAGCCAGTCGTTGTAGATGCGCAGCAGCTCGTTTGAGGCTTCGCGGTCGTTGAGGCGGGAAGCGGCACCGAGAACGCCGTAAATGACCTCGGCATCGACCCCGTCGCGCTCCATGTCCTTGAGGCGCAGGTGCGGATCGGAGCAGCGGCGGATGTCCTTTTTGCCGTCCTCGTACATCCCGGTCTCGGCCATCTTGTCGACGCGGTAGTTCTGGCCGGGAACAAAGGGCGCGCCGCCCGGCCCAACCCCGTTCTTGAGGCCAAAGGTGGCGCCGTTTTTGGCCACCCATTGCGGCCCCTGCGGGCCGTCGGCGACATAGGGCATGCGCTCCTTCAAGTCCTGCCGCGCCTGCGAGACAAACAGGTCGGGCGGCATCCACGGCATGTCGAGATGGCAGTCGGCCGAGATCCTGCGATAGTTCATGGTTGTTCCCCGCTTCTTTGTTGATCGCGCGGATCGGCGCCCGCGGGCTGCGATCGCCGGATCGTGCCCGACTGTAACCCTGCTTTCGGCGAATCTCCTAATGCAGTGCAAGCAGGGCCGCATGATTTTTGCGGATGGCCCAGGCTTGCCGCCTGCCTGCCCCTGCGGCATGATGAACGATCAGTCCGCGCGTGCGGACAGCGATCATCCGGGTGCGGATGGTGGATATGCGGGCGATAACCAGAGCCGCTGTGGTTGCGCTGCTTCTCGTGCCGCCGGCCGCTCTCGCTCAATCAGGGTCCCGGAGCGATGTCCCATCGCGCGGAGTGGAGCGGGCGGGGTCCGCCGCCGGGATGAAGCGCGCGGCCTATATCGCGGCGGCGCAGGTGCGCGCCGGGAAGCTCGCCGGCCAACGCTTTGATCGGATCGACACGGCCCACAAGGGCGTCATCGGTCGCGACGCCTATATCAAGTATTATCGGGCGCGCTCGGCCCAATTCGCCGGCAAGCGGTTCGACCGCATCGACACCGATCACAACGGCGTGCTCGAACCGTCCGAGATCGCGGCGTGGCGGGCGGATCACCGGCGCCCCCCGCGCACGCGGCCCGCGAACACGGCGGCGCACTGATTGGCATTGCCGGCCTGCGGCCGGAACAGGAGGCGAAGATGGCGGATACGGCAACCCTTGAGAGTTCAGGCAAAACTTCGGGCACGGCCGGGCTGGCGGCGGTGCGCATCGCCGCGCTCGACCACGTCGTCCTGCGCGTCGCCGATCTCGATCGCGCGGTCGCGTTTTATGGCAGCGTGCTCGGCTGCCGGGTCGAGCGCACGCTGGAAAAACCCAAGCTCGTCCAGTTGCGCGCCGGCGGCTCGCTGATCGATCTCGTCCCGGCCGGGGCAACACCGGCCGCCGCCGGAGCCGGCAACATGGATCACTTCGCGCTGCGGCTCGAAGCCTTTGACGCGGCAGCGCTCGCCGCCCATCTGCGCGCCCAGGGCGTCACGGTCGGCGACGTGCATGAGCGCTATGGCGCCGAAGGCTACGGCCCCTCGCTCTACATCACCGATCCCGACGGCAACACCCTCGAATTGAAAGGTCCGGCAACGCGCGGTCTCTGAAGGGCACCCCCGACTGGGTGCGGAGTGAACCCCGCAAGCCGGGGTCGGGGTGCCGCGTGCTCTGACAGGATGGCTTTGGGCCAGCAGTGGTCTGCTGAGCACTGCCCGGAGGGAATCGTGACCGCAAATCCTGCTTTTTGTGAGTTCTTGTACAAGCAACTAGATACGCTCCATTTATTTACATATCCTTTCGACCCTAGAGTGTTACCAAGAAATGGTGTCTATTTCTTCTATGAAGAAGGCGAATTACGCGACCATCAGTCTGGAAGGTTCCGAATAGTCAGGGTCGGTAGCCACAGCGGAAGCGGAAATTTAGGCTCGCGGATGAACCAACACTTCCTATTGAAAAACGAAGAAAAGAAAATGAAGTTTGCTGACGGCCCTGCACCGCATCATCGCAGCGTATTTCGAAGCCACATCGGACGGGCATTTCTTAATATAAACGGAGACCCATATCTTCCAATTTGGAGAGCTGATTTCACAAAGATAATTGAACGAGAAAAAAGAGGACACT
>JBOHMF010000273.1:0-6195 GCA_050730055.1 Allostellaceae bacterium | reverse complement strand
GCGGCTTCTGAGACAGTGATCGGCGACCGACAGCAGGGTGTTGGCGTCGGGCGGCAGATAGACCCGCACAACATCCGCCTTCTTGTTGACGACATGATCGATAAAACCCGGGTCCTGGTGGCTGAACCCGTTGTGGTCCTGGCGCCAGACATGGCTGGTCAGCAGATAATTGAGCGAGGCGATCGGCCGGCGCCATTCGACATGGCGGATCGTCTTCAGCCACTTGGCGTGCTGGTTGAACATCGAATCGACGATGTGGATAAAGGCTTCGTAGCACGAGAAAAAGCCGTGCCGCCCGGTCAAGAGATAGCCTTCGAGCCAACCCTGGCACAGATGCTCGCTCAACACCTCCATGACCCGGCCGTCGGGAGCGATATGCTCGTCGGTCGGCAGGATCTCGGCGACCGATACCCGGTCGGTCGCCTCAAACACGGCGTCGAGCCGGTTTGAGGAGGTCTCGTCCGGCCCCATGACGCGGAAATTGCGGTGGGGGGCGTTGTCCCGCATCACGTCGCGCAGAAAGCGGCCAAGGATCCGCGTCGCTTCGGCCGTGATGGTGCCGGGCTGCGGCACGGCGATCGCATAGTCGCGAAACTCGGGCAGTTCGAGATCGCGCAGCAACAGGCCGCCATTCGAATGCGGGTTGGCGCCCATGCGGCGCGCGCCGGCGGGCGCCAGCGCGGTCAGTTCAGACACGGGGCGGCCCTCGCGGTCAAACAGTTCTTCCGGCCGGTAGCTCCTCATCCACTCTTCCAACAGGCGCAGATGCCCGGGGTTGGTCTTGACCCCGGCGATCGGAACCTGATGGGCATGAAAGGTGCCTTCGAGCGGCACGCCATCGACCATCTTTGGGCAGGTCCAGCCTTTTGGGCTGCGCAACACGATCATCGGCCAACTCGGCCGCTGCGTGAACCCCTCGGCGCGCGCCTTCCGTTGGATTTCCGCAATCCGGTCGAGCACATGGTCAAGCGTTGCCGCCATCTCGCGGTGCATCGGCAGCGGCTCGTCGCCGGCGACAAAATGCGGCTCGTAGCCGTAGCCTTCGAGCAGTTTTGTCAGTTCCGCGTCGCCGATGCGCGCCAGCACGGTCGGCCCCGCGATCTTGTAGCCGTTCAGATGCAGGATCGGCAGCACGGCGCCGTCGCGCACCGGGTTGAGAAACTTGTTGGAGTGCCAGCTCGCGGCAAGCGGTCCGGTCTCGGCCTCGCCGTCGCCGACAACAACACAGGCGAGGAGGTCAGGGTTGTCAAACACCGCGCCATAGCCGTGCAACAGCGAATAGCCGAGTTCGCCGCCTTCGTGGATCGACCCCGGTGTTTCCGCCGCGGTGTGGCTCGGCACGCCGCCGGGGAACGAGAACTGGGTGAACAGCCGTTTCATCCCGATCTCATTTTGCGGGACATTATGATAAAATTCGCTGTAGCTGCCTTCGAGCCAGGTGTTGGCGAGGATGCCCGGCGCACCGTGCCCCGGACCGGTGACAAAGAGAATGTTCAGATCGCGCGCCTTGATGATCCGGTTGAGATGGACATAGATGAAGTTGAGCCCCGGCGTCGTGCCAAAATGACCGAGGAGGCGCGGCTTGATCTGCGCCGGCTGCAGCGGCTCGCGCAAGAGCGGGTTGTCCATCAGATAGATCTGCCCGACCGACAGGTAGTTGGCGGCGCGCCAATAGGCGTTCATGGCGTGCAGCAGGTCGGGGGAGAGAGCCTCTTCCATCGGCATTTCCTTGTCAGGGATGAGCGCCCGACGGCTCGTCGCGGTTGCAAACGCCATGTCTCGATCAACGCTCCGCCGCCGGGAGGCGTATGAGGCGTCGCGTATGACGTGCGATCATCCGGTTCTCGTCGGTCGGGATCACCCAAGCCGAGACCCGGCTGTGCGGACCGGTGATGCGGGGTCCGCCCGCGTTATTGGCGGCCGGGTCGAGATCGACACCGAGCCAGGCCAAGCCTTCGCACACGCGCGCACGGATTGGCGCGGCGTGCTCGCCAATGCCGGCAGTGAAGACGAGACCATCGAGACCGCCGAGCGTGGCGATCAGAGCGCCGGCCTCGCGGACAATGCGGAAGACAAACAGTTCGACCGCTTCGGCCGCGTGCGGGTCGGGGCTGGCGAGCAGGGTCCGCATGTCGCCCGAAATCCCGGACACCCCGAGGAGGCCCGAGCGCTGGTAGAGCAGGTCCTCGACCGCGGCGGCATCCAGACCGCGCTGTTGCAGCAGGTAGAGGATGACGCCCGGATCGAGCGCACCGCAGCGCGTCCCCATCGGCACGCCGTCGAGGGCGGTAAGGCCCATTGTCGTATCAACGCTCTGCCCGCCCCGCAGCGCGCACAGGCTGGCGCCGTTGCCGAGATGGGCGACAATAACTCGTCCTCCGGCGATCTCGGGCGCCGCCTTTGGCAGGACGCTGGCGATGTACTCATAGGACAGGCCGTGAAAGCCGTAGCGCCGCACCCCGCCTTGCGCGAATTCGCGCGGCAGGGCGAAATGCGCCGCGGCCGGCGCCAGGGTGTGATGAAAGGCGGTGTCAAAGCAGGCGACCTGCGCCAGCTCCGGGCGCAATGCCGCAAGCGCGCGGATCGCGGCCAGATTGTGCGGCTGGTGCAACGGCGCCAGCGGCACCAGCCGGCCGAGTTCGGCGAGGACGCGCTGCTCCACGATGACCGGTGCGCGGAACGCCGTGCCGCCGTGCACAACACGGTGCCCGGCGGCAACGATCCGGCCCGCGCCGCGGCTTCTGCCGATCCAGTCGAGGATTCCGCCGAGAAAATCCTCGTGACCCAGGGCCGCGCCCGCGGGCCACTCCCGCCGCGACGGCGCGTGCTCATCTTTGTCCGCAGCGACAAAGCGCGGCTGCGTCCCGATGCCCGAGACCTCGCCCTCTGCGACGCGGTCGAGCCGCTCGCCGGGACCGAGCGCGAACAACGCGAATTTGAGGCTCGACGAGCCGGCGTTCAGGCAAAGAATAGTCTCAGTCACAGCGTCATCCCGTCTCGAATTGCGCGCGCCGCCTCGGCAGCGTCGGGATGCCCAAACGCCGCGGCAACCGCGAGACCCTTATCCTCCCGAGGAAAAGTCCCATATCGCGCGGCTTCCGCCAGGGAAGTCGAGTCCTGCGCGGCCATGCCAGGCTCGCGCAGCATTGCGCGTCTCCGCAGGAGCGGCTCAATCGCATGACCGCGAGCGAGCAGGTTACAAGCTTTCTGCTCGAACTGATGGAGCGGCGGGGCGCGGTCCGGGTGATCGAGGTGCCGATGCGGCGGTCGGATATCGCCGATTATGTCGGAATTTCCCTCCCTGCGGTCAGCCGATCGTTTCGCACGCTGACAAGCAGCAACATTGTCCGGTTCAGCGACCGGCGCCGCCTCAATCCGCCGGCTCCATCACAAGGTTGCGGGCGGCGGGCTGGTGCAGCCGCTCGCGCATCGCGGCGCCGCTGCCGCCGCGCCGGTGCAGCACGATCTCGGCCAGCACGGAGAGCGCGATCTCCTCCGGCGTCTTGGCCCCGAGATCGAGACCGGCAGGGGCATGGACGCGCTGCTGCAACTCCGCCTCCTCGATCCCCTCTTCGCGCAGATAGTCGAGGACCAGCCCCGAGCGCTTTCTGCTGGCGATCAGGGCGATAAAGGGCGCGGGCGAGGCGAGCGCCCGCAGCATCGATTGGTGATCGCCCTTGTGCTGCGTCGCGACGACCACATAATCGGCCGCTGCGGGGGCGAGCTGGCCGTAATCGAGATCGTCGTCAATCAGGCGAGCCGCCGCGGGATAACGCTCGCGCTCGGCCATCGGATCATCGACAATGACGGCAAAACCGGCGAGCGCGCCCACGAGGCAGAGGCATTCGGCGACGCGGCCGTGCCCGAGGATCCACAATTTCGGCTTGGGCATCATCGGCTCCACATAGACCCGCATCGAGCCGCCGCACGGCATCCCGGTGCCCAGGACCTCGTCATCGAGGTTGAGATCGACAATCCGCGCCGCGCCGTCCCGCAGGCTGTCGAGCGCGGTGTGGCAGACGGTCGATTGCGCGCACCCGCCGCCGACCCATCCGGCGAGGACTTTCCCGTGCCGATCGATCACCGCCTTGCTGCCGGTCTGGGCCGAGGCCGAGCCGATGGTCTCAATGACCGTGGCAAGCGCGCACGGCTCCTCGGAATCGCGCAGCCGGCTCAGCAAATCGAGAACGTCTTGCATCATCCAAACTCCAATCTGCGCGTTTGCCACGGTACAAGGCCGCGGCTCCTGGAGTGCGCGCCGGAGGCCGATCTTTCCCGGATCTCAATCAATAACTGGGGTCGGAATTGGTGCAAATCCAGGAGGTTCTGGTCTGGTGGCGCACTGCACCCTCACGCAGCGACCCTGCCCCGCGGCAGGAGCGCCTTCCGGGTTGCGCCCGACGGCATGACCACTGCCCGACGCCCGGTCTGATCCCTCGACGGTCAGCTGGTGCTGCCATGCGCCGCGAGTTGCCGGCGCAACGCCCTCATCTCTTCAAAGCGGCTGGTCACATCGCGCAGGACCGCGGCGATGCCGAGCATCTGGCCGGCCGCGTCATGAAACGGCAGGACCGTGAATTCGATCGAGAGGCGCGTGCCGTCCTTGCGCACTGCCGGCACCGCGAGGAGGTCGCCGGCACCATAGCGGCTCTTGCCGGTTCTCATGGTCTCGTCAAACCCGGCCCAGTGGCGCGCCCGCAAGCTCTCGGGGATGATGACGTCGAGCGACTGGCCCAGGGCCTCCGCCGCGGCGAAACCGAAGATCCGCTCGGCGCCGGCGTTCCAGAACCGGATCGCCCCACCGCCGTCGGCGTAGATCACCGCGTCCGGCATCTCGCGCACGAGGGTCCGGCAGAACCGTTCCAGGTCAAAATCAGCGCTCATCAATGCCTCCTCTCAGCCGTGTCTTGCTCTGTGCTTTCCTGGCTCCGTCCGGATGGGGCATCGCTGCGCTCGCTGTCCTTTGCGGGAGCGGCGGGCAGCCCGCCCGCGCCGGAGAGCCGGTGTTCGAGGGCGCTCACCATCCGCACCAGCTCGTACACTTCCTGCTCGCGCAGCAGGTCGATCTTCTGGTGCAGCAACTCGATCTCCAGCTCGGCCTTGGCGTTGATCTTGTAGTCGTTCTCCGCGCTGTGCCGGTCGATCGCCGCCTGGCGGTTCTGGCTCATCATGATGATCGGCGCCGTGTAGGCCGCCTGAAACGACAGCACCAGATTGAGCAGGATAAACGGATAGGGGTCCCACGCCCTGATCCAGCCGACGACGTTGAGGGCGATCCAAAAAGCCAGCAGAATGCTCTGCACAATGATAAAGCGCCAGGAGCCGACGGTCGCGGCCAGGCGATCGGCGACCCGATCGCCAAGCCTGAGGGGTGGGGCAGCCGTTGCAGTCTGTGCCGGGTTCTGTTCCCGCAGTCGCGAAAGTCTGGCCAGATCTTCGGAGGTGAGACGGTGCCGCGCGATGGTGCTTTCGGTCATGGCCGGGATTTTTGCCGTAAGCCTGTCGGCGGCAAAACGGCCGCGGAGCCGGCGTTGTTGTCAAGCGGATCGGAGAGGGCAAGCGCAGCGTCCTGTTCTGCCGGGGCGCCGACCGGGGAGTTCCGGGCCGGCGCCGCACCACAACACCGCGCTCGGCATTTACCCGGTCGCGATCTGCTGCTCGAATTCGCGTTCGGCCGAGAGGCTGGCGCGGTCGCGCCCGATCGTCGCCAGCGCCAGCGTGCGGCCGTCACGGCGATAGGCGACGGCGCACTCCGCCGCGGCGATGTCGCCGCTGATCTCGATGCTGTCCCAATGCTCGGCGTGGCCGACATAAGAGATCGTCGTGTCGTAATGCTGGCTCCAGAAAAACGGCACGGCCTCAAACCGCTCGCGCCGCCCCAGCAGGTTGCGCGCCGCGGTCTGCCCCTGGCGCTCGGCGACGACCCAGTGCTCGACGCGGATCGCCGCCCCGCTCAGCCGGTCGGGCCAGCGCGCCAGATCGCCGGCGGCAAAGATCCCGGACCGGCTGGTTTCGAGATATTCGTTGACGAGCACCCCGCGGTCGGTCGAGAGACCGGCGGCTTCGGCGAGCGCCGTCGCGGGGCGCACGCCGATGCCGACAACAACGAGATCGGCGCCGAGGCTCTCGCCGCTCGCCAGACGAACCTCCTTGTCCGCGATCGCCGCGACGGTCGTGCCGAGATGAAAGACGACA
>JBOHMF010000272.1:0-6214 GCA_050730055.1 Allostellaceae bacterium | reverse complement strand
TGTCGGCTATGGCGAGGAGACGGATCACACGGTGATCGAATTGACCCACAACTGGGATCAGAAGGAGTCCTATGCGCTCGGCAGCGCCTTTGGACATCTCGCGGTCGCCGTGCCGGATGTCTACAAAACCTGCGAGCGCCTTGCCGCCGCCGGCGTCAAGATCCCGCGCCCGGCCGGCCCGATGGCGCATGGCGGCTCGGTCATCGCCTTTATCGAGGACCCGGACGGCTATCGCATCGAACTGGTACAGCGCAGCTAACCCCTTTTGCCTCCTCGTTTCGGCTGGCGGGGGCGATAGGGTTCCTCCTGCTGGAGAGGTGGGCGGACCGCCGCCGGTCCGCCGCTCCCGGCAGAACCGTGCTCCTGTCGGGGCAGGGATAGCCCCGCAGCGGCGGCGCCTTGGACTTTGCCGCAGGCATGATCGGGTCGCGGATTTCCCGCCTGGCCGGCACCCCTGCGGCGGGGACATGGCTGATCCGCTGGTTTCGACAACCCGTTCGTGGTACTCTCACATCGGTGGCATCGACGCCTTCCCTGGTTGCTTCACGTCCTTTTTAAGGGTGCGGCAGGTCGCCCGCCCGAGGCGGCCTTCCCAAGCGTCCAAAAAGTGCCATATTCGCCTCGAATACGAGAGTTGACGGATATGATGGCGGAGAAGGTTCCATTCGGCGAAGGCGATTTTGTCGTGTATCCGACCCATGGCGTCGGCAAGATCACCGGCATCGAGACGCAGGAGATTGCCGGCCATACGCTCAGCGTATTTGTGGTGCAGTTCGCTAAGGACCGGATGACCTTGCGGGTTCCGCTGGCCAAGGCCAAGGTGTCGGGTTTGCGCAAGCTCTCCACCCCCAAGGAGATGGACGAGGCGCTCGCCAAGCTGCGCGGGCGCTCGCGGGCAAAGCGCACGATGTGGAGCCGGCGGGCCCAGGAATATCAGGCCAAGATCGCGTCCGGCGATCCCGCCTCGATCGCCGAGGTGGTGCGCGATCTCTACCGCAATGTCGGTCAGCCCGAGCAATCCTACAGCGAGCGGCAGATCTATCAGTCCGCGCTCGACCGGCTTGTGCGGGAATTCGCCGCCGTCGAGCGGATCGACGAGATGACGGCGACCCAGCGGGTCGAGCAGTTGCTGACGGCCTGATCCCCGCAGGTCGGCAGGCGCGCCGGAGCGGCGCGTGATCGGCACCAAAAGCTACGCCCGGTTTGCCACGCTTTATGGTGCCCGGCGGGTCTGGGCGATCGCGGTGATCCACGGCGAGGCGCGGCGCCTCGTGCACATCCATGATGCGATCGGCGAGCGTCTGCGCGAGGGTGACCGGGTCGTCTATCTCGGCAACTATCTCGGCCACGGCGCGGACATCCGGGCGAGCGTGGACGAACTGCTCGACTTTCGCCGCCGCCTGCTGGCGCGCCGGGGCGGTCTCGTCTGCGACCTGGCCGTGCTGCGCGGCGCCCAGGAGGAGATGTGGCAGAAATTGTTGCAGTTGCAATTCGCCCCCAATCCGGGCGAGGTTCTGGAATGGCTCGTGCGGGCCGGCGCCGAGGCCACGATCCGGGCCTATGGCGGTGATCCGCGCCAGGGCTTTGCCGCGGCGCGCGAAGGCCCGCGCGCGATCACCCGCTGGACCGGGACCTTGCGCGCGGCGATGAATGCCGCGCCCGGCCACACGATGCTGTTTTCGACCCTGCGCCATGCCGCGTTCACCGCGGACAAGGGGCTGCTCTTTGTCCATGCCGGGGTCGATCCGGCACGCCCGCTCGCCGCGCAGCGCGATGCGTTCTGGTGGGGCGGCGCCGATGTTCTCAAACTGACGGCTCCCTTTGATGGATTTGGCCGCGTCATTTGCGGAAGCGACCGCCAGCAGCGGGGTCTTGTCGAGGGGGACTTTGCCGCCGTGCTGGACGGCGGCGCCGGCCGCGGCGGCCCGCTTCTGGCCGCCTGCTTTGCCGCGGACGGCGCGGTGGCCGAGCGCCTCGCCGCGTGATCTCGCCGGTTGCGCAGGGAGCAGGGCGGATTGTCGCGCCCCGGGAAACCCGGTAAAAATCCGGCAACAAACCCGCCCTGCGGCCGTTCCTCTGCTGGACACTGCGGCGGAGGAGGCGGGCCATGGACCGAGCCGATGATCCCCTGACCCGGCGCGCCAATCTCGATTTTATTCGGGCGTCGATGCGGGCGCCCCTCCTGTCGCGCGAGCATGAGTTCGCGCTGGCGCGGCGCTGGCGCGAAGAGCGCGATGTGGCGGCGCTGCACGAATTTGTGCGTGCCTATACCCGGTTCGTCATCGCCATCGCCGCCCGCTTTCGCAATTACGGGTTGGCGATGGGCGATCTCGTCCAGGAGGGCAATGTCGGGCTGATGCAGGCGGCGCTCCGCTTTGAACCCGAGCGCGACATCCGGTTTTCGACCTATGCCGCCTGGTGGATCCGCTCGGCGATGCAGGATTACATCCTGCGCAACTGGTCGATCGTGCGCACCGGCACGACGGCGGCGCAGAAAGCCTTATTTTTCAATCTGCGCCGGCTGCGCGCCCGGATCGCCGATCTCTCGGGCGGGGTGATGAGCCGCGAGGCGCGCCAGAAGATCGCGGACGAGTTGCAGGTTTCTCTCGCCGATGTCGAGATTATGGAGATGCGGCTCGGCGGCGCCGACCAGTCGCTCAATACGCCGCTGCGCGCGGACGGCGAGGACGATCGCCAGGACCTCATCGCCGACGCGCGGGCCAACCCCGAGGAGGTGTTGATCGGCCAGCGCGACAGTGCCGCCCGCTCGCGCTGGCTGGCTCAGGCGCTGCGCGAACTGACCCCGCGCGAGCAGCGGATCATCCGCCGGCGGCGGCTGTCGGAAAAGGGCACCACGCTGGAAGCGCTCGGCCGCGAACTGGGCGTCTCAAAGGAGCGGGTGCGCCAGCTCGAACACCGGGCCCTGTCAAAGCTCAAAACCGCGATCGAGCGCCGGGTCGAGGTTAAGGCCGACCTGCTGCCGGGGTGAAAAACGGCGGAATGCGCGCTGCTTTGCTGCGCTTTTCCGCCCTGCACAAGCCCCGCAGGGGGGAAAAGCCGTCCCGGCGAACGTCGGGGTAATGCATTCCGCCATGTCAGATCGCGGTATAGCCGCCGTCGACAAGAAGATCGCTGCCGGTGACAAAGCTCGCCTGATCGCTGGCCAGAAACACCGCGGCGGGGGCGAGCTCCTGCGGCCGCCCGAGACGCTGGAGCAGATGTTTTGGCCCGATCGCCGCGCGCGCCTCCTCAAAGCTGCCGTAGCGCCGCAGCGTGCGCGCGGTCTCGACCGCACCGGGCGACAGGGTGTTGACCCGAACGTTCTCGCCCGCGTGATCGATCGCCATGACCTTGGCAAGCTGGACGAGGGCGCCCTTGGTCGCGCAATAGGCCGCGCGGCCGGCGCTGCCGACGCGGGCAAGCTGCGAGGCGATCAAGATGATCGAACCGCCGCCGCCCCGGATCATTGCCGGCAGAACCGCCCGGCTCAGGAGGTAGGCGCCGGTCAGGTTGATATCGACGACCCGCTGCCACTCCGCCGGGCTGATGTCGAGGATCGTGCCGCCCGGATCGTGCGGCGCGGCGCCGCTCACCAGGATGTCGATGCGGCCAAAGGCAGCCTCGGCCGCCGCCGCCGCGGCGCGCGTCTCCGCTTCGCTCGCCACGTCGCAACGCTGCGACAGCGCCCGCCCGCCGGCCGCTTCGACAAGGCGCGCGGTCTCCCGCGCGCCGGTCTCGGCGATGTCAACGCAGGCGACCGCCGCTCCCGCCTCGGCAAAGGCGAGCGCGATCGCCCGGCAGATCCCGCCGGCCGCGCCGCTGATGAGGGCCGCCTTGCCGGCGAGCAGCGCCGCGCCGCCCTGAGCCTGCCCGAGAGGCGCGCCGCTCACAGCAGCACCGTGCCGCCGTCGATCGCGATGGTCTGTCCGGTGACCAGCGAACCGGCGTCTGAGACGAGCCACAACACCGCCCCGACCAGATCGGCGGGTTCGAGCGTGCGGTTGATGGCCTGACCGGTCTTGATCACCTCAAGCGCGCGGTCGAGCTTGTCGGCAAAAAATTCGCGCGTTCCCTCGGTCATCACCGCGCTCGGCGCCAGCGCGTTGACGCGGATGCGGTCGCGTCCGAGTTCGCGCGCGAGGCCGCGGGTCAGCCCGATCACCGCCGCCTTTGACGTGGTATAATGCAGAGCAAACGGCATCCCGTAGGTCGCGGCGAGCGAGGCCATGTTGACAATGCTGCCGCCGCCCGCCCGGCGCATCGCCGGCACCACCGCCTTGCAGCAGTTCCAGACCCCCTTGACATTGACCGCCATCGCCCGGTCCCAATCGGTTTCGGCGATGGCGTCAAAACGGCCGCCCTGCAAGGCGCCGTAGAGCGCGGCGTTGTTGATCAGCGCGTCGATCCGGCCAAAGGCGCCAACGGCTGCCTCGGCCATGGCGCGGGCCGAGGCGGCGTCGGCCACGTCGAGCGCGACGGCGATCCCTTCCGGTCCGACATTTCCAATGAGGGCGAGCGTCTCGGCGCAGTCGCTGATATCGGCGGCGACGATGCGGGCGCCCGCAGCGGCGAGGCTCCGGGCAAATTCCCGCCCGATGCCGCGGGCCGCGCCGGTGACGATAACGACCTTGTCGCGAACCTCCATCGCGGTGTCCTCCCGGTTCGGACGGGCTAAATCACCAGATCGGTGCGCGGATCGATCAGATGCATCTGGTTGAGATCGGCGAGGAGCGGCATCTTCTCACTGACATTGCAGGCGGCGGCCGGGTTGACGCGGGCGCACATCACGGTGCCCTCGACCGGGAAGTAGACCATTGTCTCCATCCCCATCGGCTCGACGACATCGATGCGGGGTTCAAACGCCGTCGAACCCGGCGGCGCATCGGAGCGTGTTTCGGTCAAGTGCTCGGGACGCAGGCCAAAGATCAGCTCGTCACCGGTCCGCGAGCGATAGCGCTCGATGCGTTCGGCCGGGACCGGCAGGACGAGACCGTCGGCGAGCCGCACCGAGAGCCCGTTGCCGTTCTCGATCAGGCGGCAGGGCAGCATATTCATCGTCGGCGAGCCGATAAACCCGGCGACAAACCGCGTGCGCGGATTGTGATAAACCTCATACGGCGAGCCGACCTGCTCGATCCGCCCGCCGCTCATGATGACGACGCGATCGGCGAGCGTCATCGCCTCGATCTGATCGTGGGTGACATAGACGGTGGTGGTCGTGACCTGGCGATGCACCCTCTTGATCTCGGTGCGCATCTGCACGCGCAATTTGGCGTCGAGATTGGACAAGGGCTCGTCAAACAGAAAGACCTTGGGGTGACGCACGATCGCTCGGCCCATCGCCACGCGCTGGCGCTGACCGCCGGAAAGCTGTTTGGGCCGGCGTTCCAGGAGGGGGCTGATGTCAAGAAAGCGCGCCGCCTCCTCGACCCGCCGCTTGATCTCGTCCTTTGGGGTCCTCTGCAGCTTGAGGCCAAAGGACATGTTCTCAAACACCGTCATGTGCGGGTAGAGAGCGTAGTTCTGGAACACCATGGCGATGTCCCGGTCCTTGGGCGGCACATCGTTGACCATCTGGTCTCCGATATAGATCTCGCCCGAGGTGCACTCCTCGAGGCCGGCGATCATGCGCAGGGTGGTCGTTTTGCCGCAGCCCGAGGGGCCGACCAGCACGATGAATTCGCGGTCGACGATATCGAGGTCGATCCCCCGCACCGCGGGGGTCTTGTCAAACATCTTGACGACGTTGTGGAGCGCGACCTGCGCCATGCGTTTATCCTCTTTGCATGCCGGCGCCGCGGCCGGCAAACCAGAACTGGCAGATGCAGGGAGGCACCGCACAGCCCGCCAGTCCTCCGGCGCGCGCAGCTTGTGCCGCCCGTCCTGCCCGCCGCGGCAGCGTCGCCCGCATTTTAGCTCAACCGTGAGAATTTGCGTCAGCTATTTTGGCTGATGCGACGAAGGGCCTGGCCCGTCGCCGGGGATCGGGCTGAAGATGCCCGCGTCGTCAAGCCGCGAGCCGCGGTGCCGTTCGAGTTCGGTGGCGTAGCGGCGCAACGCATAGGCCTCGGACAGATAGCCGATGATGCGGCGGGGTTCGGCGCCGTCGAGCACCGGCAGCATCTCCTGTGCGGCGTGGCTGAAGCGGTCGAGCGCGGTGCGCAGATTGTCGCCCGGCAGCAGAAACGGAGCCGGTTCGGCGGACAACAGACTG
>JBOHMF010000271.1:0-6230 GCA_050730055.1 Allostellaceae bacterium | reverse complement strand
TTTCAAAGCCGAGACCAGCAGGTTCTGATCGACCGAGCGCAGCAGGATCTGCAGGTTGCGATCGTCGATCTCGAGCAGATCCTCAAAGACGAACATGCTGTCGGTCAGCGTCTTGGCCAGGTCGGGATCGATTTCGCCGAGGGCCTCAAGGGCGCGCTGAGCGCGCGCCGCACCGATCCGGTTCAAGAGCTTGGCCGCCGCATCGACGCCGTGAACCGCGACGGCGCTGAGCTTTGGCCCCCCGGCCAGCAGCGGTTCGAGCAGATCGTTCAGCTCGCGGATCGCTGCCGGCGGGATCGCCTCCAGCACCGCCAACCGGGGGATGACCTGGTCCACCAACTCGTCCGGCAGGTGCTGCACCAGAAGCTGTGCCTGCTCGGGTTCCAGATAGGCGAAGATGGTGGCGACCACCTGCGGATGCTCCGCCTTGAAGATCTCGGCAAGAGCGTGCGGGTCCTGCCACTTGATGGAATCCACCCCGGGCGAATAATCGCCCTGCTTCAGCCGGCCGACGAGGCGGGCCGCCTTGTCGGGACCGAGGGCCTTTTCGAGAACGCCGCTCAGGTAATCCGCGGCGCCGACACCGCCGAGCGGGCTGTTTTCCACCATCAGATCAAAGAATTCCCGGAAGGTGGAGGCGACGCCGTCCTTAGGCACGACGGAAACCTGCACCATCGCCGCCGCCAGCATGCTGACCTCGGGCGGCGACAAGAGCTTGACGACCTGGGCCGCGGCGTCCTGGCCGATCGACATCATCACGACCGCGGACTTCTCGATGTCGGTCAGGTCAACCGGCCGGTCTGAGGCGATTTCTGTCACGTGCCATCCACTCCCTGATCACCTGAGCCGTGCGGGCCGGGTCATTCACCGCCAGCACCCGCAAGGCCTCGGCATCGATGACGGGTTTGTCGTACAATCCAACGGGCCTGATCCTGGGCCCCTGAGGCATACCGGCGAGCAGCGGGGGACCCGCCGGGGGACCGCTTGCCGTCTTTGCCCCCGCCTCGGACGGCGCGGCCGCGCTCGCCCGCAGGCGGCTCAGGATCGGAAAAGCCCCTCCGAAAAGCACAAGGAGACCCGCCAGAGCCAGCACGGCATTGTGCTCGGCCTGCGCCGCCCACGGCGCGCTCCACCTGGAGATCGCCGCCCCGCCCACAGCCGCTGCCGAGGGTTCGAACGGCAGGCTGACGACCGCGATGTGCCGGTTCGACCCGCTGCCGATCACCGACTGCGCAAGCGACTCGATCGATTTCAGACGCCCGGCCGGCATCGGCTGGCCGGCGGGAGGGTTGACCAGCACGGCGACGTGCAGCGCGCGCAGCATCCAATCCGGATGCTCGACAACCTGCACGGTCCGGTCGATGTCGTAGTTGGTGACCTGATGCTTGTCGGGCGACGGCGGCGGAGCGGGTTTCTGGGCTTGCGCCGACGGCGGCGTCCGTCCCCGCCCCGTCGGCGTCCGCGGCGCGGCCGTTACCGGGGTTCGCGGCGGCTCGTTTGACAGGGCTCCGGGAATGCCGATCGCCGCGCCGCCCGCAAGCGCCGGACGAACGCTCTCATCCTGGCTGAGGACATGACCGTTGCCGTAGGTGATCGCGCTTTCCTTGGATTTTGAGAAATCGAGATCGGCGGTAACGGCGACGCGAAAATTCCCGCGCCCCAGAACCGGGGTCAGCAGAGCGGTGACCGAGTCCTTGTATCCTTCCTCGATCTCGCGGGTGATTGCGAGCTGCTGAGGCACCTGGGCAAGCCCGTCCTTGCGGTCGGGATTGAGCACGCGCCCGCTCTGATCGACGACCCGCACCCGGTCCTGCGCCAGCCCGGGCACGCTCGCCGCGACGAGGCCCGCGATGCCCGCGACCTGGGCGGCCGAGAGTTGCAGCCCGGGCCGCAAACTCAGCATCACCGACGCGCTCGGTTTGGGCGAACTGGCGAGAAAGTCCGTCTGCCGCGGCAGAGCCAGCCGGACCTGGGCCGAGACCACGCCGTCGATCCGCCCGATGGTGTGCGCCAGTGTGGTTTCCAGCGCGCGCACATAATCGACCTGTTCGACAAAGGGGCTGACGCCCAATCTTTCGTTGTCGAGCAGCGACCACTCCGCGCCGTCTCCTTTTGGCACGCCGCGTGCCGCCAATTGCAGCCGCGCCCGGCCGACCTCGGCGCTTGGCACGAGAATGACGCGCCCGCCCTCGGCGATGCGATAGGGGATGCTCAGCTTTTGCAACTCGGCCAGTGCGCGGCCGCCTTCCTCCCCGGAGAGACCGGCAAAGAGCACCGAGTAGGGTGAATCCCAGGACCACAGGATCGCGACGGCGAGGATCGCGGCCAGGAGACCGGCGCCGGCGATGAGAGTGGCGCGACGCTTGCCATTCCAGATCGGCGCGAGCCGACCCCATACGCCCTGGGGCAGGATCGCGGCGAGATCAAGGGAGGCCACATCGCACCTGCGAGGCGCGTCAAACCGGCATGTTCATGATGTCCGTGTAGGCGGCGATCACCTTGTCGCGGACATTCGCCGCCATCTGCAGCGCCAGACCGGCCTGTTCGAGCCCGATCATCACATCGCTCAACGGGAGGTTTCCTTTCCCCGAGGCAAAAAATGCAGCCCCCGTCTCGGCCGTGGCGACGCTGCCGTCGAGCCGGCCCACCGCGGCGCTGAAGAGATCGGAAAACGAGGGCTGTCCCGCACCCGGTGCGGCGGGCGCGGGGAATTGCGGGAGCGGAGCGCTCGCGGTCTTGGCGAGAGCGGTCATGGCCGAGGCGATGCCGTCCATCGCCGGGATTGCGCCGGTCATTTTGTGCGCTGCGCCCGCTGCCGCCGCTGGACCAGAAAGGCGAGGCGCGACAGGTCGCCGAGGATGTGCTCCCGCATCCCGGCCAGCTCCGCGCGGACGCGAAAGCCGGCGCCCGGGCCGATTGCGGCGGTGTCCAGGACCTTGCCAAAGACGATGATCGGTTCGCGAAACGTCGGATGAAAATACAGCCTGATCCGCAACCAGTCCCCGGAAGGCAGCGGCAGTGGGGCCTCCCAGGCGATGTGGCCCACCTCGAACGCAACCGCGCGCGCGGGCGGCAACTCGATGTCGCGATAGGAATGGCGGGCGAGCAGGTCGAGGATCATGTCGAGTTTGAGGCGCAGCGGCAGCAGCGCCTCGGCCAACTGCTCGTCCGCCGGGCGCGGTCCGGCGTCGAGGTCCACGCCCTGAAGCAGAAAGGCGAGCACGCCGGCATTGGCCTCATTGGCCTGTTCGCGACGTTGCGCCGAAGGCGGCTCGTCGAGCCGATCCCAGGCGAGGGGAAGCTCGAACCCGCTGGCAAAGCGGGAGGAGTCCGTCAGCGGGGCCGCCGCAGTGCCAGGCAGGGCGCCGGGATGAGGCGCGTGCGCGGAGATCGGGAAGGGGTCGGGATCGGGCATCGCAACTTGACGAAATAAGAAAATTCGGAAACCGTATAACACCCGCCTCCCGTCGCGACAAGCAGGAAAAGGCGAAATCCTCCGGCCCGGATCTCCCTTTGCGCGGGACCAACCGGCACCGCGCTGCCTCCCCGTTTCCGGAAACGAGATCGTCGTTAAAAAATGGGAGGACGCAGAACGGGGCTCAGCAAACGAACCCCGAGACCTGCTGTCAGGAGTCGCGCAGGATCACGCCCACGGGCACCCCTTACGCCCGCGGGGCGGGTTTGTGCGGCTCAACCTGGCTTTCAGGTCAGGAGCAATCCGCTCTATCCCGCAGCGAGGTCGCCGAGACGCGCCTTCGCGTCAAATTCCTCGGCGACGCGCGCATCTTCGGCCAGGAGCGCGGCGGCGTCGGTTGCGGCGAATTCGATCGCGCCCATCGCGGCGAATGCTTCCTGCACCTTCCCGCTCCACAATCCGATGTCGCGCACGGTCGGCACGATGCGGCTGAAGATGCGGCTGCGGAACAGCTTCATCGGCTCGGACTCTTCGACGCAGCGCACGCACTCCTCAGGCGGGAGACCCAGCCGCTCCCAGACCTCGAGCTGGTTGAAGCGGTCGCGCATGTGCCAGCACGCCTGGATGGCAAATTCCTCGCGCTCGGCGCGCTCGGCCGCGGTCAATTGCGGATAATAGTCGCGCAGCGCCAGGCGCCCAAAGGCGACGTGGCGCGCTTCGTCCTGCATCACATAGGCGTTGACCGCGGCGGCGAGGGAGTTTTTCGCCTGGTCGCGGATGCGCTGAAAAGCGGCCAGCGCCAGCCCCTCGATCAGGATCTGCATGGTCAGATAGGTCATGTCCCAGCGGCGGTCGGACAGCCCGCTTTCCAGGAGCGCCTTCAGCCCCGGGGTGATCGGATAGGCCAACTCGAACTTCTCGTGCAAGAGGCGCGAATAGGCTTCGACGTGGCGTGCTTCGTCCATGACCTGGGTTGCCGCATAGAATTTCGAATCCAGATCCGGCACCGTCTGCACGATCTTGGCGGTGGCGATCAGCGCGCCCTGCTCGCCGTGCATGAATTGCGAAATCTGCGAGGCTTGCAGGTGATGGCGGACGCGCCGCTGCTCCTGCGGCGTCATCCGGTCCCACAGATCGGTGCCGTAGATCGCGATGACCCGGTCGTCGAGCATCATCGGGTTTTCGGGATCGAGGTCCTGCGACCAATCGATCCGCTCGGCCGCGTCCCATTGCTGCTTTTTGCCCTTGTCATAGAGCTGCAAAAGAGCGGCGCGCTCGTCCTCGTACTCCCAGGTAAAGCAGGTCTCGCTCTGGCCGTCGAATTTCCACTCGGTCTGTTCGACGGGCAGGGTATAGCGGTACATCGTGGCCATCGCTCGGAGCCTTCCCCGCAGGAATTTTGCCGCTTATATCAAGCATTATGTCGAGACGGCCGCGCATTCTGTCAATGCGCGGCCGGCCGGAGCCGGCGGGTTTCGGCCGCTCTTGCCGCAAACCCCATCAGGATCTGCCCGCGTGCCCGAACTCGTCATCTTTGATTGCGACGGCGTGCTTCTCGACAGCGAAGTGATTTTCGCGCGCGTTCTTGCCGAGGGTCTGGAGCGCGCCGGGTTTGGCGCCATCGCTCTCGCCGAGGCGCTGGCCCTCGGCTTTGGCAGAAACCGCGACACTCTCCTGGAAGCGGTCGCGACCCGGTTTGGGCGCACGCCGCCGCCCGGCTTTATCGAGGCGATGCGCGAGCGCTCCTCGGCGCTGTTTGCCCAGGACCTGCATCCGATGGCAGGGATCTCGGAATTGCTGGCCGAGCTCAAATGGCCGCGCTGCGTCGCCTCAAACGGCCATCACGAGCGCGTGCGCGAGCGTCTCGCGCTCGCCGGTCTCCTGCCCTTTTTCGACCCGCACGTCTTTGGCGCCTCGCAGGTGGCGCGCGGCAAGCCGGCTCCCGATCTGTTTCTGTTTGCAGCCTCCCGGCTCGGCGTGCAGCCGGACAAGTGCCTCGTCATCGAGGACAGCCCGATCGGTGTCGCCGCGGCGCTGGCCGCCGGGATGACCGCGCTCGGCTTCTGCGGCGGCAGCCATTGCCCCGCCGGTCACGCCGAGACCCTGCTGGCCGCCGGCTGTCTGCACGTCTTTCCGCACGCCGCCGATCTTGGGACCTATCTGGTCAGCGCCCTGCCGGCCTCCCGCTGAATGGCGCGCCTCACGTCTTTGGGCGTGTTCCCATCTGCGCGAGAAACATGTCCTGCAACTGCTCAAAACCCTTGAGCGTGGCCGGCAGCCAGGTTTTCAGCATCGCCTCCGGGTCCATGTTCGGCACCGCGGCGAGGAGGCGTTCCTGCATCTCTTTCAGCAGCTTCTCCTGGATCGGCTTGACCTCGGGCAAGCCGAAGAACGCCCGGACCTCCTCGGGCGTGCAGTCGATGTCCACCGTGATCTTCATGTCTGCCTCTCCGAGCGGAGCCAAGCAAGGCGGAACAGGTTACGCTGTTCCATCCCGCATCCCCTCATGTAAATTCCGGACCATGACCGAAGAACTCCCCTTGCGCCGCGATTTCTCCGCCCCCTACGCCCGGCTCGAACCGATCGCGCCCGGGCTGCGCCGCATCCTCGCCCGCAATCCGGGGCCCTTCACCTTCAAGGGCACCGGCACCTATGTTGTCGGCGCGGGCGCGGTCGCCGTCATCGACCCCGGCCCCGATCTCCCCGAGCATGTCGAGGCGCTGCTTAAGGGACTCGGCGACGAGCGCGTCACCCACATCCTCGTCACCCACACCCACCGCGACCATTCGCCGGCGGCCAGTGCGCTGAAGGCGGC
>JBOHMF010000270.1:0-6230 GCA_050730055.1 Allostellaceae bacterium | reverse complement strand
GCCTGGCGCGCCTCGGCCCGCGCGCCGGCATGGGCAGCGGCGGCGATCAGCACGCGCTCGGCCCAGAACGACTGCGGCCCCGCCGCGACACCATCGGCGATCCAGCGCGCGGCGCGCTCGTAGCGGCCGGTGTTGAAATGCACGCAGCCGATGCCAATGACCATGAGATGCCGCAGCGGCTCAAACGGCATCAGCCGCAGCGCGATCTGGAATTCGCGGAGCGCGCCATCGTCGTCGCCTGCATAGGCCGAGAGCCAACTGCGCCGCGCCCAGCCCCAGGGCGACCACGGATCGATGGCGAGCGAGCGTTCGATGAGCCGATCGGCCTCGGCGAGCCGCCCCGTCAAGGTGAGGGCGCCGCTGGCGAGACCGAGAGCGAGCGCGTCGTGCGGTGCCAGCCGCGCCGCCTCCTGGGCGCGCTGTTGCGCCCGCGCGCGGTCGAGCTGCGGCGTGCCGCCGAAATTGTGCGCCGCGCGTTGGCTCCAGCACCAGGCGGCGATCGCCTTGGGCAGCGCGTCGCCGGGCGCCAGCTCCTGCGCGCGCTCGGCATCGTCGAGCGCCGCGCCGCAGGCGTCGGGTCCCACCATGAAGGCCGCCGGGAGCGCGCGCCAGCAGAGCCGCCGCACCTCGTCGAGGCGCTCGTCCGCGCCGCTGGGTGGCGGCACGCGCGACGCTTTCACCGTCTGCGACGGCAGCTCGCCGAACTGTCGGTGGTACTGCGCGGCGAAGCGGCCGAACTGGCTGAAACCGTTGGCGAGCGCGATGCCGGTGACACTTGCCTCGCCACCGGCGAGCAGTTGCTGGCGGGCGCGGGCGAGCCGCGTGCGCCGCACCCAGCCGAGCGGGGTCGTGCCGAGATGGAGCTTGAAATGCGCCTCGAGCGTGCGCGGCCGCACGCCGGCGACGGCGGCCAGCGTCGCGAGCGCGATCGGCTCGTCGGGCCGGCCGTCGAGCCACTGGAGCGCCCGGGTGAGGCTCTCGGGCAGCGCGCGGTGCGCGAGAGTGCTGCTCTCCGGGTGCGCGCCCATGATGGCGCCTCCCTTCTCTGTTGGATCGCCGCTGGTCTCGGCAATCGGCTGCGGATTCTGCACCATCCTGCGGAAGCTGCATAGCGGCGCCGCGCGCCCCGCGTCAGTCTCTCTCCTGCCAGCCGTGGCGCCGGCGCGTCACGCCTTTGCCCGAGGAGAGATGCCATGTCGTTGATGGAGACCGCGGCCCCGACCGTTCCCGATCTCGCCAGCCTCAAGTCGCGTCAGCGCGGGGTCTGGTCGGCGGGCGACTACGCGCTCATCGGCTCGACCCTGCAGATCGTCGGCGAGAGTCTATGCGAGGCGCTCGACCTTTCTGCCGGGGCGCGCGTCCTCGATGTCGCGGCCGGCAATGGCAACGCCTCGCTCGCGGCGGCGCGGCGCTGGTGCGATGTCACGTCCACCGACTACGTGCCGGCGCTCCTCGCTCGCGGCCAGGCGCGCGCGGCAGCAAATGGTCTCGATATCGCCTTCGAGGAGGCCGACGCCGAGGCTCTGCCCTTCGCGGATGCGAGCTTTGATGCCGTCTTGTCGACCTTTGGCGTGATGTTCACCCCCGACCAGGACAAGGCCGCCGCCGAGATGCTGCGCGTGTGCCGGTCGGGCGGGAAGATTGGCCTCGCCAACTGGACGCCCGAGGGCTTTGTCGGACAGATCTTCAAGATCATCGGCCGGTATCTGCCGCCGCCCGCGGGAACCCGGTCGCCGGCGCTGTGGGGCACGCGCGAGCGGCTCGACGAACTCTTCGGCGCGGGCGCCGCGTCGATCGCCGCCCCACCGCGCCATTTCATGTTCCGCTACCGCTCGCCGGAGCACTTCATCGACGTGTTCGGCACCTGTTACGGCCCGATGCTGAAGGCGCTCTCCGCGCTCGATGAGGCCAGTCGTCGGCGACTTCTTGCCGACCTCATGGCACTGATCGCCCGGCTCAACCGCGCCAAGGACGGCACCATGACCGTCCCGGGAGAGTATCTCGAGGTGGCGATCGTCAAGAAGTGACCCGTTGCACAGAGGTAAGCCGGTAGGGTGTTTGCCGCTGCCACGGTTGGAGCGGTCCAAGCGGGTGACACGGCGGGCGCCCCCCTCGCCCGCAGATGTCTCGGTCGGCCGGCGCGCTCAACCCATGACCTGCTCGACATCGCTGAACTGATCAAGGAGGCCGAGGCGGGCTTGCGTTCGCTCTGCGAGCTGCGTTGTCATTTCCCAAAGTCGGCTTCGGCGATGGGCATTGGAATGCCACACGATGCCCTGCCACACGCGACGACAATCATGCCCGAAGTGAGGTGCAGTGGCCGGCGTTTTGCCAAAGGCGAGGGCAATCCGGCGCAGGCTGGGGATCGAGCGTGGTCGAGGTATCGCTGGTTTCCGAAGCGGCCCGGTGCGGACGGACGGCGAGAAGCGGCTCGCCCGGACGCGGGGCCGATCCTCCGCCGTTCCAGGATTGGCCAAACTGCCGGCTCCCTCGCGATCCTGATCGGCGGGCATGAGAGAGCAGATCGCCCCGCTGCGGCGGGTTTTGGCATTCCGCTGAAGCCGGCTTTGGGAAATGACAATAGCTCGACCGTGATCTGTCCAGGAGTGTCGCAGCCTGCCAAAACCGTTGCAGGCAGACCACGCAGACGGCACCATCTTCAGAAACCGGAAGGGAGGATGGGTCATGCAGGACGGCGTTAAATGGATCGGCACCTGGGCGGCGGCTCCCGCCCCGGCGGAAGGCTTTGCCGGTTTCAACAACCACACGATCCGCCTCAACCCGCGCGTCAGCATCGGCGGCGAGCAGCTCCGGGTGCGGATCTCGAACGCCTACGGCAGCCGGCCGCTCCAGATCGGCGCCGCCCGCGCGGCGCTGCGCGACAAGGGGCCGGCAATCGTGCCCGGCTCCGACCGCAGGCTGACCTTTGGCGGCGAGGACGGCATCGCGATCGCCGCCGGCGCGGTCGCCTTCAGCGACCCAGTCGAGCTGGAGGTGAAGCCGCTCGCCGACCTCGCCGTCAGCATCTACCTGCCCGGCGAGGTGCTGCCCGCTTTTCAGATCACCGGCCGCTACGCCCGGCAGACCAACTATATCTCGCCGCCCGGCAACTTCGCCGCCGAGACGGTGATGCCGGTCGGCAACCTGACCGATCAGTGGTTCTTTCTGTGCGGCGTCGACGTGCTGGCGCCGGCCGTGGCGCGCGGCGTGGTGGCGCTCGGCGACTCGCTGACCGACGGCAACATCTCAACCATCGACGCGTTCTGCCGCTGGCCCGACCAGCTGGCGCGCCGTCTGGTCGCGCGGGCCGGGCGGCCGATCGGGGTGATGAACAACGGGCTCGGCGGCAACCGCATCCTGCACGATCTTCGCGGCGACAGCGGCCTCAGGCGCTTTGATCGCGACGTGCTGGCGCAGCCGGGCGTCACGCACGCCATCGTCATGCTCGGCACCAACGACCTGCGCAACCGCTGGGCCAAGCCCGAGGAGGAGGTGACAGGAGAGCAGATGATCGCCGGCCTCAAGCAGATGGCGGTGCGGGCGCACAGCGCCGGCGTCAAGATCATCGGCGCGACGCTGACCCCGTTCGGCAACGAGACCTTTATGGCCAATGCCTGGAACCCGAGGCGCGAGGGGCACCGGGTGGCCGTCAACGAATGGATCCGCAATGGCGGCGCCTTTGATGGGGTGGCCGATTTCGATGCGGCGGTGCACGACCCGGAATTTCCAACCCGGATGGCGACGCAATGGGATTGCGGCGACGGGTTGCACCAGAGCGACGCCGGCTATTGCCATATGGCCGACGTCATCGACCTCGCGCTGCTCGATTGAGAAGAAAAGAGACAACGCTTCTCAGCTTCATTCTCCGGCGTGGCTACGGTTTGCCAGCCGATCGGAATCGGAGGACTCCAACATGCGTGCGATGCAGATCATCGAATGGGGCAAGCCCCTCGAACCGAGGGACTATCCGGACCCCGAGCCCACCGGCGAGGAGGTCTTGCTGCGGGTCGAGGCGGCGGGCGTCTGCCACAGCGACGTGCATATCTGGGACGGCCACTTCGATCTTGGCGACGACAAGCAGATCTCATTGGAATCCCGCGGCGTGCATCTGCCCTTCACGATGGGCCACGAGATCGCCGGCGAGGTCATCGCGCTCGGGCCGCAGGCTTCGGGTGTCAAGGTCGGCGACAAGGTCGTTGCCTATCCCTGGATCGGCTGCGGCGAATGCGATGTGTGCAAGAAGGGCGAGGAGCTGCTCTGCCTCCGTCCGCGCACCCTCGGCACGCGGGTCGCCGGCGGGTACGGCACGCACGTCATCGTGCCGCATGGCCGTTACCTGCTGCCGCATGACGGCGTTCCGCAGGATCTCGCCGCGACTTACACCTGCTCGGGCATCACCGCCTATTCGGCGCTCAAGAAGACGCGCGGGCACGTCGGCGCCGACGGCCATCTGGTGATCATCGGCGCCGGCGGTGTCGGCGGGAGCGCCGTCCACATCGCGCCGGCAGTCATAGCAGGCAAGGTGATCGTCGCCGACATCGACGCGCAGAAGCGCGCGCACGCACGGCAGATGGGCGCGGTCGCGACGATCGACAACGCTGCGCCCGACGCAGTGAAGCAGGTCATGGCGGCAACCGCAGGGGGCGCCGCCGCCGCCATCGATTTTGTCGGCTCGCCAAAGACGATGGAATTCGGCGTCAACATTCTGCGCAAGGGCGGAAAGCTCGTCATGGTCGGGCTCTACGGCGGAGCCTGCCCGATCTCGACCGTGCTCTTTCCGTTCAAGATGATGGCGATCGAGGGCTCCTACGTCGGCACTCTCGACGATCTCCGCGAGCTGCTCGCCCTCGTTCAGGCCGGTAAGGTGCCGCCGATCCCGATCGAGAGACGTCCGGCCGAAGAGGCGAGCACGGCGTTGAGCGACCTCAAAACCGGCGGCAAGGTGCCCGGTCGGGTGGTGCTGCACCATCATGCCGCGGTCGCGCAAGCTCGGACATAAGCCGTTTCCGATCGCCGCCAGCGCCAACCCGAGGATCGCTGAGCCGAACGGCGTTGGCGATTTCGGCCAGAACTAACGAAACGTACTTTTTTGTCGCATAGGCGGACAGACCGGGTGCGGATCCCGCTGTGATCCGAGGGGTTCGGCCAAAAAAGGCGGGCCGCGAGTTGTCGGGAAACAGGTGTTTCTCGACGGTCCCTCGGATCGGGGGGTCCCTCCGGTGAGAGCCGCCTTGCTGGTGGCGGGTTGAGAATGCGGGATGCTGGCTTGGAACTGGAGCTAGAGCGATTTTCGGATCGGCAGTTGTTAAATAAAGATAGATAGAAAAGGAGCCAGAAGAGCGGCGAGATTTTGTGGATTGTCGTGCAGGTAATGATAGAGCCGCAAGGACAGGTCGACCATGAGTTCGATTTTGGAAACGACCTTGGTTTTGCGGCGGAAGCGGGCGATAAAGTGACGAATGTCGCTTTTGTCCTGCTCGATGCTGAAAGTGAGGTCTTTACCGGTGAAGAGTTGGTCTTCGGGGATCAGGTGATGGAATCCTTCCCAGTCGTCGATCAGGAATGTCTTGCCCGTGATTCCGACTTTATCGAGGAGCTTTTGACAGGTGGCGTCATCACGGCCACCAGGCACCCAGGCGACGGTGCGCCAACGCACAGGGTCATACGCTCGCCAAATCCAGAGCTTCTCGGTCTCTTTTTAAGAAAAGGCCACATCTCGTTAAGCGTCAGGATGACCGTCTCGCCGGTGATGTCCGGTTCGGGAAGCTTGGCGGCTTCCGCGCGAATCCAGCGGTAGACGCTGACATGCGAAACACCGAGAAGTCGGGCGATCATGCGATAGCCCGCGTTACCCATTCCATACAACAGCAGCGCCAGCGTTTTCATCGACGCCGGTTTCCCGCGCGGCCTGGTCGCCGTGAAATTGCAACCGCACGCCTTGCAGCGATAGCGTTGCAAACCGCGCACGATCCCGTTTTTCACGTAGTCCGCCGCCAAACAGCGCTTGCAGATAACCTCCGACATGGCCCCTCCCTATCTATGGTGAACCGCGTCGGTTTATCCGGCGAATCGTTAAATCTATCTTAAATTACCACTCTCGTCGAGAAATAGACGAACCCGCCATCGGCGATAGTGCGGCGGATCAAGAGACCGCGCCTCCACAAGCCGGACCGGCTGTGGTCGTATTCGGCGGCGTCGCGATCGGCCAATTCACAATAGGCCCAGTCATA
>JBOHMF010000269.1:0-6245 GCA_050730055.1 Allostellaceae bacterium | reverse complement strand
CAAGAAAGGCTGGATGATCTGGCCGCCGATCCCGTTTTCCTACGACACGATCAACTACAACCTGCCCAGTCCGGCGCCTTCGCCGCCGACAGGCACCGATCTCCTCGGCACCGACGCCTCGGGGCGGGACGTCTTGGCGCGGCTCATTTACGGCTTTCGCATCTCGGTGCTGTTCGCGCTTGTCCTGACCGCGGCCTCCTCGGTGATCGGCGTCGCCGCCGGCGCCGTGCAAGGTTATTTCGGTGGTCTGATCGATCTCGGGTTTCAGCGCTTTATGGAGATCTGGTCGGGTCTGCCGGTGCTCTATCTCCTGATCATTCTGGCGAGCTTTGTGCAGCCCAATTTCTGGTGGCTCCTGGGGCTGATGCTGCTGTTTTCGTGGATGAGCCTCGTCGATGTCGTGCGCGCCGAGTTTCTGCGCGCGCGCAATTTTGATTATGTGCGCGCGGCGCGCGCGCTCGGGGTGTCCGATCGCATCATCATCCTGCGCCATGTCCTGCCCAATGCCGCGGTGGCGACCATCACCTTTTTGCCCTTCATTTTGAACGGTGCGATCACGACCCTGACCTCGCTCGATTTTCTCGGCTTTGGCCTGCCGCCGGGGTCGCCCTCGCTCGGCGAACTGTTGGCCGAGGGCAAGGCCAATCTGCAAGCACCCTGGCTCGGCCTCTCCGCCTTCTTTGTTCTCGCCCTGATGCTGAGCCTGTTGATCTTTGTCGGCGAGGCGGTGCGCGATGCCTTTGATCCGCGCAAGGTGGTGGTATGAGCGCCCCGCTCCTCGCGGTGCGCGATCTCGACGTCACCTTTGCCGGACGGGGCGGCGCGCCCCCGGTCGCGGCGGTGCGCGATCTGTCCTTTGATCTCGATCGCGGCGAGACCCTGGCGCTGGTCGGCGAGAGCGGCTCGGGGAAATCGGTGACGGCGCTGTCGCTGATGCAGCTTCTGCCCTACCCGGGGGTGGTGCACGGCGCGGGGAGCAGCATCCGGCTAGCCGGCGAGGACGAGTTGATCGGCGCCCCGCCGGCCGTGCTGCGGCGGGTGCGCGGCGGCCGCATGGCGATGATCTTTCAGGAGCCGATGACCTCGCTCAACCCGCTGCACACCCTGGAGCGGCAGATCGCCGAAACGCTCACCGTGCACAAGCGCCTCGGCGCAGCGGCGGCGCGCCGCCGCACCGTCGAACTTCTGCGCCTGGTCGGTCTGCCCGACGCCGAGCGCCGGCTTTCCGCCTATCCGCACCAGCTTTCCGGCGGACAGCGCCAGCGCGTGATGATCGCGATGGCGATCGCCAATGATCCCGATCTCTTGATCGCCGACGAGCCGACGACCGCGCTCGACGTGACGATCCAGGCGCACATCCTGCAACTCTTGAAGGATCTCAAGGAGCGCCTGGGGATGGCGCTCCTCTTGATCACCCATGATCTGTCGATCGTGCGCAAGATGGCCGAGCGCGTTCTGGTGATGACAGAGGGCCGGGTGGTGGAGCGGGGAACGGCAGCCGAACTCTTTGCCCGGCCGCGGCATCCCTATACGCGACGGCTCCTGGCGGCAACGCCCACGGGGCGGGCCGCGCCCGCCGATCCGGCGGCGTTGCCGATCGCCGAGGCGGACGATCTCAAGGTCTGGTTTCCGATCCGCCGCGGCGGTCTGCGTCGCGTCAAGGGATATCTGAAGGCGGTCGATGGCGTCAGCCTGACCGTCCGCGCCGGGACCACGCTCGGCGTCGTCGGCGAGAGCGGGTCGGGGAAAACCACCCTCGGCCTGGCGCTCCTGCGCCTCACCGCGGCCGAGGGCCGCATCCGTTTTGCCGGCCGCGACATCTCCGCTCTCGCAGAGCGGCAGTTGCGGCCGCTGCGGCGCGAGATGCAAGTCGTCTTTCAGGACCCGTTTTCCAGCCTCTCGCCGCGGCTTTCGGTAGCCCAGATCGTCGCCGAAGGGGTGCGGGTGCATCGCCTCGCCGAGACCGCGGCCGAGCAGCGCCGGCTGGTTGAAGAGGCGCTTGCCGAGGTCGGGCTCGATCCCGCTGCGGCCGACCGCTACCCGCACGAGTTCTCCGGCGGCCAGCGCCAGCGCATCGCCATCGCCCGCGCCCTGGTGTTAAAACCGCGCTTTGTCGTCCTCGACGAGCCGACCTCGGCGCTCGACATGTCGGTGCAGGCGCAGATCGTTGATCTTTTGCGCGCGTTGCAGGCGCGCCACGGTCTTGCCTATCTGTTTATCAGCCACGATCTGCGGGTGGTGCGCGCACTCGCCCACGAGATCCTGGTGATGAAGGACGGCCGCATCGTCGAGGCCGGCAGCGCCGAGCGCATCGTCGGCGCGCCCGAGCATCCCTATACCCGCGAGCTGATGGCCGCCGCCTTTGATCTCACCGCTGTTTCCGGGTAGGCCGGCGCGGCGATGCCAGGCGTGGCACGATCTCTTGTGCGGCTGCGGCGCGTTCTGGGGGTCGCCCGCGTGCCGCAGCGCGCGCGCCCTGCCGCCACCGGAGCGAGGCGCCCGCCGCCCCGGCTCGGCTGGACCTTGCGCGGCCTTCTGGTCGCAGCGCTCGCGGTGCCGCTGCTGCTCTTCGCTGTGGCCGCCCGGCAGAATTATCAGCTTGTGCATAAGGATGCCGAGGCGCGGGTGGTCACGACCACCGGCGAGATGCGCGAACAGGCCCTCAAGGTGTTTGACACCTATACGCTCGTGCTCGCCTGGGTCAATGATCGGGCGAGCCGGCTCGGCTGGGAGCAGATCCAGCACGATCAGGATTTTCACCACTTTCTGTCCGACCTCGACGATCTGCCGCAGATCGCGGCCGTGCGCGTCATCGACCCCACCGGGCAGGTCCGCGCGAGCGGGCGCCTCTTTCCGGTGCCTCCGGCCAATGTCGCCGAGCGCGACTATTTTCTCGCCCACAAGGCGGCGCGGATCAGCGTCTATATCGGCAGCGATCATACCGGCACGCTGACGCACGCCCGCGAGTTCGACATCAGCCGCCGTTTGTCAATCCCGGACGGCCGTTTTGGCGGGGTCATCACGGTCTCGGCCAAGCCCTCCTACTTCCGCGGTTTCTACCAGGCGATCGCGCAGCGACCGGGCGCGGTGGCGCTCTTGGTGCGCGACGACGGCGCGGTTCTGGTGCGCGCGCCGGGGCTGCTGCACGCCACCGCGCTGCCGCCCGAGGGTCCGTTGATGCGGGCGCTGGCGAGCCGGCAGCCCGGCGGTCTTTTCCGGGCGGCCAGCGCCGCCGATGGGATCGAGCGCATCTACGGCTACCAGCGCATTCCCGGCTTCCCGGTCGCTGTCGTCTTTGGCATCCCGACGGCCGGGGTCCTCGCCGCGTGGCGCGCCAATCTGCTCAACTATGCGCTGTTCGCGGTGCCGGCCTCGCTCGGGCTGTTCCTCTTGACCCTGCTGGTTCTGCGCCAGTTCCATCGGCGCGCGCTCTTGATCTGGCGCTGGCGCACCACGGCCCAGCGCTTGCGCCGCGAGATGCGCGGGCGCGAGATGATCGAGGCGGAGTTGCGCCAGGCCCACAAGATGGAGGCGCTGGGCCAGTTGACCGGCGGCGTCGCTCACGATTTCAACAACCTGCTGGCGGTTGTCCAAATCTCGCTGGAAATGCTGAAGGGCCGCCAGGCGGGGGCGGATCAGGAGGCGAAACTCACCCTCGCGCTCGATACGGTGGCGCGCGGCGAGCGGCTGATCGGCCAACTGCTGGCCTTTGCCCGGCGCCATCCGCTCACCGTCGAGAGTGTCGATCTCAATGCGCAGGTGCGGGCCATGGCCGAACTTCTGGCCCGCACGGTCGGCGGCCGGGTCCGCATCAAAACCGACCTCGCGCCCGCTCTCAAACCGGCCTGGGTCGATGCCAACCAGCTCGAACTGGCCATCATCAATCTCGCGGTCAATGCGCGCGATGCGATGCCGGAGGGGGGCGTGCTCTGTCTGCGCACGAGCGGCGACGCCCAGCGGATCGCCCTGCCTGAGGCGCTGGCGCGCGCCGGCGGCGAATTTGTCGTTCTGGAGATTTCCGATACCGGGTGCGGCATGGCGCCGGAGGTGGTCGCGCGCGCCTTTGAGCCGTTCTTCACGACCAAGGAGCCGGGCCGCGGCACCGGATTGGGGCTCAGCACCGTCTACGGCTTTGCCCGCCAATCGGGCGGGACGGCGGTGATCAAGAGCGCGCTCGGTCAGGGCACGACGGTGAGCCTCGTCCTGCCCGCAAGCCGGCCGCCGGACGGTGGTGAAGGCTTGCCGGCAGGTGGTCCGGCGTGAAACTCTCTGGGCATTTCGCACTCGCTCGAAGGGGTACGCCATGCGCATCGTCATTGTCGGTCAGCAGGCTTTTGGCAAAGCCGTGCTCGAAGCGTTTTTGCAGCGTGGTGACACCGTTGCCGGCGTCTTTGCGGCACCGGAAAAACCGGGCGCGCGGCCCGATCCGCTCTCGGCCGCGGCCGAGGAGCGCGGCATCCCGGTCCACCGCTCTGCCCGCTATTCGACACCCGAGGCAAAGGAGGCGCTCAAAGCGCTCGACGCCGATCTTGGCGTGATGGCCTATGTCCTGGTCTTTGCCCCGCCCGAGTTCTGCGTCATCCCGCGCAACGGGATGATCCAGTTTCACCCCTCGCTGTTGCCGCTGCACCGCGGGCCGTCCTCGATCCCCTGGGCCATCATCCGCGGCCGCAGAGAGACCGGGCTGTCGATCTTCCGCCCGACCCCGGGTCTCGACGAAGGGCCGGTCGTGCTGCAAAAGCGGGTGCCGATCGGTCCCGACGACACCGCCGGATCGCTCTATTTTGACAAGATCTTCCCGCTCGGGGTGCAGGCTCTCGTCGAGGCCGCCGATCTCGTCGTTTCCGGCCGCGCCACCGAGAGCACGCAGGATGAAAAGACGGCGACCTATGAGGGCTGGGTGCGCGATGCCGAGTCGCACATCAACTGGGCGAGCCACGTCGATTTTGTCTATGACCTGATCCGCGGCTGCAACCCCGCCCCCGGCGCCTGGACGACCTGCGGCGACAAAAAGCTCTATCTGTTCGACGCGAAAAAGACCATCGCCCCGACCTTTGGCGCGGTGCGCGGCAAAAAGCTTGGCGAGGTCGTCGCGGCCGGTCCCGAGGGTCTGCGCATCCACGCTCAGGGCGGATTTGTCGGGGTTTCGCGCGTGCGCCTCGATGGCGGCCCCAAGATCGCCGCGAGCGATGCCGGCATCCCCGAAGGGACCCTGCTCGGCGGGTGAAGCCTGTTTGCGGCGCAGTCTCGGGGTTTCGCAAGACAAGAGAGGAGACGGCAATGGCGTTGAAGCGGATGGCGCTGGAGATCGGCATGGGAACCGATATCCGCGGCCGGGACTACACCAAGGCGGCGGTGCGCGCCCTGCGCGATGCGTTGTGGCACAATTCGCTCTCGGTCGCCGACGCGGTCGGCCTGCCGGTCGATGCGATGCGGGTCGAGGTGACGATCGGCGTGCCGCAGCCCGAGCGCGTCGATCGCGCCGCCGTGCTGGCAGTCCTGCCGCACGGCACGGGAACCGTGCGGGTCGTCGAAGGCGGGTTGGAAATCCCGAACGATGCCGGGACCGACGCGACGGTCCTCGCCCATGCCGCCGCGGTCGTGCGGCTTGATATCGGTTGAAGGGGGCGGCGATGGCAAAGCGTGTCATCCTGGAAATGGGCAGCGGCAACGATCTGCACGGCGGCGATTATACAAAGGCGGCGGTGCGCGCGGTCGCCGACGCGCTCCACCACAGTTCGCTCTCCTTTATCCGCTCGCTGGGCCTCGACGCCGGGGAGATGGAGGTTACGGTCACAATCGGCGTCCAGCACCCGGAACGGGTCGATCGCGCCGCGGTGGCGGCGGCCTTGCCGCATGGCAAGGTGACGGTCGCGGTGGTGAAGGGCGGTCTCGACGTTCCCGATGAGGGCGGGCGCGACAGTGCGGTCATCGCCGGCGCCGCCGTCGCAGTGCGCATCGACTTGCCGCAAACCGGCGGTTGAATCTGTCACGGCGGGGCGGTGCAACCCAGCCGTGCCGTCTCTCGATGCTTGCCGCGGCGCGATTGCGCGTATGGTAACCCTCGGCACGAGGAGCGCAATAGAGCAATGCTCTCGCCGAGGGGCTCTCCTGATCGGTGGTCCGCAGCCGGCGGCCCTCCCCGCGCGGCTCCGTTGCGATGAGGGCGGAGCCGAGCCGCGGCTGGATCGCGTTTTCGATCATGCTGCCGCGGATCATGCAGGGGATCGATACGACGATCGCCA
>JBOHMF010000268.1:0-6252 GCA_050730055.1 Allostellaceae bacterium | reverse complement strand
ACCCGCTGCCACTGCTCATCACTCAAGACGCTGCGATCCAAGGCGAGCCTCTGCTTTCCGGTCTGGCGGTCAAAACCGCAGGCCAGAGAGATCCTCTTGGATCAGCTAAATGTCAACAGGCCCTAGAATGGGAAACTGTGCGACCCGCTCCGCGGTAGAACGGATGTGCCGCCGGCTGCGCGCGTTGCCGCCATCGATGCGCTTCCTGGTTTCGGCCGAGCCGCAGGCAGCCCGCCCGGATTGCCGGCACCCGATGAGACAGCAGCGTCGGTATCGGCCACACATCCGCAATGCGGTCAGCGGGCCGATCCGTCGATGGTTATGTTTGAGGACCCGGCCATCGCATAAACCCTTTGGATGGCAGGGGCCCTCGTGAGCGCCATTGCCTGGGCGTCGCTCGCCTGCACGCGAAGGCCAGCCACTCTGAGCCTCCGATCGACCTCCTTGGTAAGAGCCGGGCAGCCATCAAACGGGTTTTCGCGGGGACAGCTCAACCGGTATTCGAGATAGCTCCGGGCGGCTTCCGCAGAGCGGATCTGATCGTCCAGGATCGCGATGCGATCGTTAGCGAGCTTCCGTGAGATCTTTGCGCTGGTCCGGTTCGCGAGAACGTCGGCGATCTCTTCCAGACTCAGGCGGCCCGTGTCCTGCAGAAACTGAATGAGAGCAAGCCGCTTCAGTTCGGCCGATCCGTAGTAGCGCCGCCCCGATCGCCGCTCGGCCGGCTTGCGCAGCGCGATCTCCTCGTCATAGCGGAGCGCCGACGCCCGGCGCTTCCCTTTCCCCAGTGTTGCCGCGCCGGAGAACGACCGCCTGATCCGCACGCTGCATGTCGCGGCCAGCGCGCGCCGCGGGCCTCGGTGAAAGGCGGCAGAGCGGGCTTCTGCTTTCGGGAATGACGGGCTACAAGGGCGGCCGCGCGCGTCACGGAGGACAGCATGAGCGAACCCATCGGCCTCGACCGCCCCGCGGGCTTGACCCGCGGGCTGACCAACTATGGCGATCCCGATTTCGCCCTCTATCTGCGCCGCTCCTTTGCCCGCTCGATGGGGTATTCGAGCGAGATGCTGGCGCGGCCGGTGATCGGCATCGCCGACACCTTTTCGGGCTTTAACAACTGTCATCGCCATTTCCCCGAGCTGATCGCGGCGGTGAAACGCGGCGTCCTCGCGGCGGGCGGTCTGCCGCTGTCCTTTCCGACGATCTCGCTCGGTGAGGTTTTTCTCAGCCCGACCAGCCTCAAGTTCCGCAACCTGATGGCGATCGACACCGAGGAGATGATCCGCGCCCAGCCGATGGATGCGGTCGTCCTCGTCGGCGGTTGCGACAAGACCGTGCCGGCGCAACTGATGGGGGCGATCTCGGCCGGGCGCCCGGCGATCGGCCTCGTCGCCGGGCCGATGCTGACCGCGCGCTGGCACGGCGAGCGGCTCGGCGCCTGCACCGATTGCCGCCGTTTCTGGGCCAAGTACCGCGCCGGCGAAATCGATGCAGAGGAGATCGCCGAGATCGAGGGCAATCTGGCGACGACCGCCGGCACCTGCGCGGTGATGGGCACGGCGAGCACGATGGCCTCGATCGCCGAGACGCTCGGCATGATCCTGCCCGGCACCGCGGCGATCCCTGCCGTTCACGCCGACCGGCTGCGCGCCGCCGAGGCGACGGGGCGTGCCGCCATGCGCCTCGCCGCGAGCCGTCTCGCCCCCGACCGCATCGTCACTGAGCAAGCGGTCGAGAATGCGCTGCGCGTCCTGATGGCGATTGGCGGCTCGACCAACGCGGTCATCCATCTGACCGCGATCGCCGGGCGCGCCGGCGTGGACATCGATCTGCGCCACCTGAATGCGATCAGTGACGAGACGCCCGTACTGGTCGATCTGAAGCCGACCGGCCCGCATTACATGGAGGACCTGTTCGCCGCCGGCGGCATCGGCGCGGTGCTGCGCGAACTCCAGCCGCTTCTCCATCTCGACTGCATGACGGTCGCCGGCGAGACCCTCGGCGAGCGCCTCGCCCGGCCGACGGGTCCGGTGGATCGCGCGGTCGTGCGCCCGCTCGCCGAACCCTTGCAAAAGGAGGGCGGCCTCGTTGCGCTGTTCGGCTCGCTGGCGCCCCGCGGCGCGATTTTCAAGCGCTCGGCCGCCGATCCGAAGCTCTTTGAAAGGGAGGGCCGCGCCGTTGTTTTTTCTTCGCTCGAAGACCTGTCGGCGCGCATCGACGATCCCGCGCTCGATGCGACGCCGGACGATTTTCTGGTCTTGCAGAACGCCGGCCCCTTGAGTTCCTCGGGGATGCCCGAGGCCGGCTATCTGCCGATCCCGCAAAAGCTCGCGCGCGCCGGGGTCAGGGACATGGTGCGCATCTCCGACGCGCGGATGAGCGGCACCGCCTACGGCTCGATCGTGCTGCACGTGACCCCGGACGCGGCCTCGGGCGGCCCGCTCGCCAGGGTCAGAAACGGCGACCGCATCCGTCTCTCGGTCCGGGAGCGCCGCCTCGATCTGCTGGTTGCGCCCGAGGAGTTGGCGCGCCGCCCGGTCAGCCCGCCGCCCCTGCCCGAGCGCGGCTATGCCCGCCTCTACCAGCGCCAGATCCTGCAAGCCGACCGCGGTTGCGATTTCGATTTTCTGCGCCGGCACCCGATCGGCGAGGGCGGGCGGTAACGCGCCCGGTCTGCGGGTTTTCGCACCGCGATCACGGCGTCATCAGAGCGGCGGTTTTCTTGTTCAGCGCGGCGATCAGTCCCTCGATCCCGCCGGTGCGCAGGATCTGGGCAAATTCCGAGCGCTGCGTCGCCAGTTGGCTGATCGTCCCGGTCTCGTACACATCGCGGATCTGCCAGCCGATGGCGTTGTCGTGAACGAGATAATTGAGCGTCACCGGCTCGCCGTCCGACTTGACGATTTGCGTATGGACCACGAGGCCGTGCGGGATCTTGCGCTCGCCAAAAACTTCGAGCTTCTCGCCGGCATAGCCGTCAAAGCGGTCGGCATAGATCGCGGTGACGTAATGGCCGTAGGCTTGCGCCGCGCGATATTTCTGCTCCGGCGGGAGGGTGAACCAGAGCGGGCCGATTGTCAGCCGCGCCATGAACGGCACGTCAAAGGTGCCAAAGATGAGCGGTTCGAGCTTCTGATAGCGGCCTTTGACACCCAGCGCCTTGGCGTTCTTCATGACATCGAGCAATTCACTGTAGAGGTGCTGGACGACCGCGCGCGGCCCCATCGCCGGCGTCGCTGCCAGCGCCGGCGGCGCGGCGAGGACCGGCAGGACGGCCGCAAACAGCCAGAACCGGGCGAGTTTCAGCAATCGAGACCGTCGCAACCGCGGCATCGCCATCCCCCCTTTGATCGCGCGATACGATCGGCCGCGCCGGCGATCGGGTCAATGAGGGACAAGCGCGCCGGCGGCTGCCGGTGTAGATTGCCCGCGGAACATGGCGGCAGCGGCTCAAGTTCGGAGGGACATCCGATGACCACCTTCATCCTGCGCGGCGGCGATGTGATCGACGGCACCGGCAAGCCGCGGTTTCGCGGTGATATCGCGATCGCCGAGGAGCGCATCGCCGCGATCGGCGCGGTCGCCAAAGCGGCGGGCGCGCGCGAGATCGACTGCTCGGGAATGATCGTCGCACCCGGCTTTATCGACGTGCACACGCACGACGATCGGGCCTTGCTGGCGATGCCGGACATGGCGATGAAGGCGAGCCAGGGCGTCACCACCGTCATTACCGGCAATTGCGGCGTCAGCCTCGCCCCCTTGACGCTCGACCGCGCGCCGCCGCCGCCCTTGGACCTTTTGGGCGAGGCCGGCGATTTTCACCCGCGCTTTCGCGATTATCTCGCGGCGCTCGACCAGGCGCCGGCGGCGCTCAACGCCGCCTGTCTCGTCGGCCATTCGAGCCTGCGCGTCGGCGCGATGAACGCACTCGACCGCCCGGCCGAAGAGCGCGAGATCACCGCGATGGGCGAGCAGCTCAAAGAGGCGCTCGATGCCGGTGCGATCGGCCTCTCGACGGGCCTCTACTATGCTCCGGCGGCCTATGCCCCGCCGGCCGAGGTCGAGGCCCTCGCGCGCCTGCTGCGGCCGGCCGGCGCGCTCTATACGACGCACATGCGCGATGAGGGCGCGCATGTCCTCGACAGTCTCGAAGAAAGTTTCGCGGTCGGCCGCACCGCGCAGGTGCCGGTCGTGATCTCGCACCACAAGACGACCGGGCGCGTCAATTTCGGCCGCACCGCCCTGACCCTGCCGGCGATCGCCGCGGCGATTCGCAACCAGGAAGTCGGCCTCGATGTCTACCCCTATATCGCCTCCTCGACCGTGTTGCAGCCGGATAGGCTCCTCGCGGCCGAAAAAGTCCTGGTCACCTGGTCAAAGAGCGTGCCGGAAGCGGCCGGGCGCGATCTCGCCGAGATCGCCGCCGAGTGGGGCGTCAGCCCGGAAGAGGCCGCCCGGCGGCTGCAACCGGCCGGCGCGATCTACTGGATGATGGACGAGGCCGATGTCGAGCGCGTGCTGTCCTTCCCCTATACGATGATCGGCTCGGACGGGCTGCCGCACGACATCCACCCGCACCCGCGGCTGTGGGGCGCCTTTCCGCGCGTTCTCGGCCATTACAGCCGCGCGCGCGGCCTCTTCACCCTGGAGGAAGCGGTGCGCAAGATGACCGGGCTGTCGGCGGCGCGCTTTGGCCTCAGCCGGCGCGGCATCCTCGCCGCCGGGAATTATGCCGACATCACCGTCTTTGATCCCTTGACGGTCGCCGACCGCGCCACCTTTGAAGCGCCGACCCGGCCCGCCGCCGGGATCGCGCATGTCTTTGTCAACGGCCGCCCGGTGTGGCGCGCCGGCAAATCCACCGGCGAGCGTCCGGGCCGCGCGCTGCGCCGCCAGGAGATGCAGGCGGAGGCGGCATAGACGCGCAGCCGCAAGCGGCTGGACCGCGCTTTTGCCACCCGGTATTCTTGCGGGAGACTGCCGCCGACCTACTGCCGGCTGAGGGCGGTCGCGGCGTGTTTGCGGCGGGAGCTTGTTGATGCCGGCCCGGCGCCTGTCCGGATTGCGGAACGCAGCATGATGCGGCTCACCGGTTCAGTGGTGGAAGCGGTCGCGCGCATCCCGGCGCGCATCGAGACCAAGCTGCTCGCCGCCTTTCTCGCCATCGTCGTGCTCTTGATCATTCTCGGTGGCATCGGTCTGCATGCGCTGAGTACGGTCAACCAGCGCAGACAGGAGTTGATCAAAAGCGAGCACGATATCGCCGACGCTCGCAAGGGGCAGTACGAGACGACGCACGAATTGTACCTGATCGCCTCGGCTCTGCTGGTCGCCGACCAGAAGACGCTCGACAGCGCGCTCGATCGTCTCGTTCGCATCCGCGATCATCTCGATCAGGTGATGCCGCACGGGAAACCGGGTGAAGCCGCCCTTCTCAACCAGCTCCGGCAGACCTACGATCGCTTTGTCGCGGTGGTCCGCCAAGTCGTCGAGCAGACCCGCAGCGGCAATGTCGATCAGGCCTGGGCGATCCAACGCGAAAGGGCGCGGCCGCTGGCGCATCGGCTGGAGCAGTTGACCGACCAACTCGTCGCCAGCGCGCGCACCCGCGCCGACGCCGACATCCAGGCGAGCCGGGACGCCTATCACGCCGCCCAGATCCTCTTTCTCGTCTTTGCCGGCGCGAGCATTGTCCTGGCCCTGGTCCTCGGGCGCATCATCTCGCTGTCGCTGACCCGGCCGATCGGCGAGATCGAGGAGCGGCTCGGCGAGATCGCGGGCGGCGATTTCACCCAGCGCGCCCATGTCGCCAATCGCGACGAACTGGGCGCGCTTGCCGCTAACGTCAATCGCACCTCGGAGGAACTGGACCGGCTCTACCAGGAACTCGTCGCCGCCAGCCAGCACAAATCGGCTTTTCTCGCCAATATGAGCCACGAATTGCGCACGCCCCTGAACGCGATCATCGGCTACAGCGAGATGCTGCACGAGACGGCGGAAGAGGAGGGCCGCGAGGATTTTCTTCCCGATCTGGCAAAGATCGGGCAGGCGGGGCACCATCTGCTGTCTCTTATCAACGACATTCTCGATCTGTCCAAGATCGAGGCCGACAAGGCCGAGCTCGACAGCAACGAACGGATTACATTGCCGCCGCTTCTCACGAGTTTGGGCGAGACCATCGGCGTCTTGGCCGAAAAGAACAGCGTCGCCTTTCATGTCGCGGCGGATCCGAGCCTGCCGGATATCGTCGGC
>JBOHMF010000267.1:0-6282 GCA_050730055.1 Allostellaceae bacterium | reverse complement strand
GCTGGCGCACGTCCTTCATAAAACCCGACATCCAGGGTAGAGCAGGGTAGAGCAGGGTAGAGCGGGGTGGGGTGGGTCGAGCAGTTACGATCAACCCGAGGAAAGGTGGCACGGTTGGGCATCGCCGCAACATGTAATCAGTCACTTGTCGGGATAGAACCAGAAATTGACCGATTAGATGACGCATTTCTTTTTCATCAGCTCGACGGAATGTACAAGGCAATCCGAGCATTATCAGGAGGCGATGGCAGAACCGGGCTCAACGTGCAGTTGGTTTCATCAATTCAGATTGCTTTGCTACCGATCAGCGACCAACGGGCTTTTGGACAGGCGCTTGATGTAATCGAGCAAGAAATTGGTTGTGCTTCCACGATCGCCGGAAAACTTCGCCGACAGCGCGACGCGCTGGCCTCTGAGCTTCTGACCGGCCGCCTGCGCGTGCCCGAGGCCGAGCGGCTTTCCGCCGCCGCGGGCTGAGTGTCCGTCCGGAAACGAGACATGGAAAATCAATGTAGTCCGGGCCACCCCCTCTCGTCATGCCCGGCCTTGTGCCGGGCATCCACGCCTCTGCCGCGGCCGCCGTTTCGAGCGCGTGGATGCCCACGGATCAAGTCCGTGGGCTGAAGGCCCACGGGTCAAGCCCGGCCATGACGTTCTCCGTAATGTATTGATACTGAACAGTTTGTTTCCGGACAGACACGGAGGATACTCATCGATGGCCGCTCCCGTCCAGGACACCGAAAAGCATCTCTCGCAGCTTCCGGCGCTGCATCTGTTGCAGAAGATGCGGCCGCGCTTCCGGGTGCTGACGCGGGCGGAGATGGACCGCGAGCGCGGCGGCAAGCGCAGCAACGTCTTTCTCGATGGCATCCTCAAGGCGAGCCTTGCCCGCATCAACCGCATCGCGCTGCGCGGGCGCAGCTATCCCTTCACCGAGAACGGGCTCGCCGAGGCGATCGAGCGGCTGAAGCGCCCGCGGCCCTCGGGCCTCTTGCGCATCAATCAGGAACTGACGGACCTGCTGCTCCTCGGCACCGCGGTCGAGCAGAGCGTGGACGGCGCGAAATTGAGCCGCCAGGTCCATTTCATCGATTGGAACGATCCCGCCGCCAACGCCTTCCACGCCTCGGCCGAGTTTGATGTTGAGCGCGAGCACACCGCCGACACGCGCCGCCCCGACATCGTGCTCTTTGTCAACGGCATTCCCTTTGCCGTCATCGAATGCAAGGGACCGAAGATCGACGCCGAGCAAGGCGTTTCGCAACTGATCCATTATCAGCAGGACGGCGAGATCCCCGGCCTGTTCCGCACCGTGCAGCTCGTGATCGCGACCAACAAGAACGCGGTGCGCTACGGCACGGTCGGCACGCCGGCGCCGTTCTGGTCGCGCTGGCGCGAGATGGAGGATCGCGAGGCCGACGTCTTCGCCGCCATCAACGCGCCGCTCGACGCCGAGGAGAACCGGCAGACCTTCGCCGACGGGTTCCGCGAGGACCGCGCGTCCTATGAGGCGCGCTTTGCTCATGGCGAACGGCTCGTCACCGGGCAGGACCGCGTGCTTTGGGCGCTTGCGCGGCCGGAGCGGCTGCTCGACCTCGCCCGCCGCTTCACGCTGTTCGATGCCGGCGAGAAGAAGATCGCCCGCTATCAGCAGTTCTTCTCGGCGCGCAAGATCCTGCGCCGGGTGACCGGCGAGCGGGACGAGGAAGGGCGCCGCCGGGGCGGCGTGATCTGGCACACGCAAGGCTCGGGCAAGTCGCTGACCATGGTCATGCTCGCCCGCGCGCTCGGCCTCGATCCGTCGATCGCCGATCCGCGCCTTGTGCTGGTGACCGACCGCATCGATCTCGACGAGCAACTCGAAGGCACGTTCAAGGCCTGCGGCCTCGAACCCAGGCGCGCCACCACCGGCCGCAACCTGCTCGATCTCGTGGCGACGGAAAAGCGCGCGGTCGTCACCACCCTCATCAACAAGTTCGACACCGCGCTCAAGGTGCGCGACTTTGTGGACGAATCGCGCGACGTTTTTCTGCTGGTGGACGAAAGCCACCGCAGCCAATACGGTCCGCTGCACGCGCGCATGCGCAAGATTTTTCCCAACGCCTGCTATCTCGGTTTCACCGGCACGCCGATTTTGAAAACCGACAAGAGTACGGCCGCCAAGTTCGGCGGCATCATCGATGTTTACGCCATCGACCAGGCGGTGCGGGACAAGGCTGTGGTGCCGCTGCTCTATGAAGGCCGGCACGTCGATCAGCGGGTGGACGAGGCGGCGATCGACGCCTGGTTCGAGCGGGTCTGCGCCGGGCTGTCGGAAAAGGAAAAGGCTGACCTCAAGCGCAAATACGCAAAGACCGCGCGGCTGTTCCAGACCGAGCAGACGATCAGCCTGATCGCCTTTGATGTATCCGAGCATTTCCGCCGCAACTGGCAGGGAACCGGTTTCAAGGGCCAGATCGTCACGCCGTCAAAGCGATCGGCGATCCTCTACAAGAAGGCGCTTGACGATCTCGGCGCCGTGACCTCGGAGGTGGTCATCTCGCCGCCCGACGACCGGGAGGGGGAGGAGCGCATCGATGAGGCCTCTTCCGACGAGGTCAAGCGCTTCTGGAAGACGATGATGGATCGCTATGGCGACGAGGAGACGTACAATCGCCGTATCATCGAGGCATTCAAGAAACGCGAGGACCCGGAAATTATGATCGTCGTCTCGAAGCTGTTGACCGGCTTTGACGCGCCACGCAACACGGTCCTCTATCTCGCGCGGCCCTTGCAGGAGCACAACCTGCTGCAAGCCATCGCGCGCGTGAACCGCGTCGCAGAGGGCAAGGAGTTTGGCTACATCGTCGATTACTGCAGCGTGCTTGGAGAGTTGAACCGGGCGCTGTCGAGCTATTCCGCCCTCGAAGGCTTCGACGACGCCGACCTCGCCGGCACCGTGACCTCGATCAACACCGAGGTCGAGAAGCTGGGCCAGCGCCATTCAGAGTTGTGGGACGTTTTCCGCGGTGTCGGCAATTCAGCGGACGAGGAGGCGCTGGAGCGGCATCTCGCCGACGAAGCGCGACGCGACGAGTTCTATGACCGCCTCAACGCCTTCTCGCGCACGCTGGCGATCGCCTTGTCGTCGCATGAATTCGCCAATGACCCGGCGAACGGGCGCCGCATCGCCCGCTATCGCAACGACCTGCGGCGTTTCGAGAACCTGCGCCGCGCGGTCCGCACCCGGTATCAGGATGCGGTCAATTACGGGCAATACCGGCGGAGCATCGAGAAGTTGCTCGATACCTATATCGTCGCCGACGAGGTGAGGCCGATCACCGAGCTGGTCAACATCTTCGATGAGAACGCCTTTGCCGAGACCGCCAGCTCAAAGGAGTCGGCGGCGAGCCGTGCCGACACTATCGCGCACGCGACCAAGCGGACGATCGAGGAGCACTGGGAAGAAGACCCGACCTTCTTCAAACGCTTTTCCGAGCTGTTGCGTCAGGCGATCGAGGATTTCCGCGCCAAACGCATCTCCGACCTCGAATATCTGAGCCGCGTGCACAGCATCCGCGATCAACTTGTCAGGCGCGACACCAGCGGGCTTCCCGAGGCCGTGCGCGACGATCCGCTGGCGCGCGCCTTTTTCGGCACCATCCAGGAGACCCTAACAAGGCTTGACGACGGCTCCCTGCGCCGGGCCGACGCGGTGAGCGCCGAGGCGGCGCGGCAAATCGTCGATATCGTCCAGCAACACCGCCGGGTCGATTGGGCGGGCAATCCCGATGTTGAAAACGCCATCAAGAATGACATCGACGACTACGTATTCGATGTCCTGCGCGGCGAGCACAATATCGCGATCCCAGCGGAGGCGATCGATACCCTGATCGACCGGCTGCTGATGACCGCGCGCCGACAGGCGGCATGATGATCCGGACTGTAACCTACGGGAGCGCTGTGATCGAATACGGCCTCGATTTCTCCGCACGGCGGTCCCTGGCGATCTCGGTCCTGCCTGACGGCGCCGTGGCCGTCACAGCGCCGGCCGATGCGGATCCCCGCGAGGTCGATGAGCGGGTGAAGCGTCGCGCGCGCTGGATACTCCGCCAACAGCGCCGCTTTGCCGAGTTTCGGCCCCGCACGCCGGCGCGCCGGTTCGTTGGTGGCGAGACGCATCGCTACCTGGGACGGCAGTATCGGCTCAAGATCGAACCTGCCGACCAGGATCATGTAGCACTTCGCTCGGGCCGGCTCGTCATCGCGACCCGCTTCCCCGAGGATGCCGCCTGGACCAGGACGCTCGTCCGGCGCTGGATGCGAGCACGCGCGCATCGCGTGCTGCGGGAGCGGTTCAACGTGGCAGCCAAAACACTTGCTGTCACGCTGGGAATCGAAACGCCACCTTTGCGGATCTGCCCTATGCAGAAGCGGTGGGGCAGCCACACCCCGTCCGGGCTCGTGCTTCTCAACGACGCCCTCATCGCAGCGCGGCGGGAGTGCATCGATTACGTCGTCGTGCATGAGCTTTGCCACGTCGTCGAACCCAACCACTCGCCAGGTTTTCTCCGGCTGCTACGCCGCTTCATGCCGGATTGGGAACGCCGCAAGGAGCTTCTGGAACGATCAACCGCATAGGGAAGACAGTCGCGGGACCTGCGCATGTCGCCGTTCAACCTCTCGATCCATCGATCCAGACTACTGATATGCCTTGTACGCGCCTCCTACTCTGGCAGCTTCCGGATCACGACAAAGGTGCTCGATACAGCGTTCGTTACTCGTATCGGCGCTTTTAGAAGCGCCTGAGCCTGGTCTTCCGGCGACCTGCCGAAATCGAAGCGGTATCGCTCAGCAGGCTGCCAGGGTCCTACCCCCTGGTCGAGGGTCAGCTCGAGCGCACCCGCTTCCGTTTTGAAAAGCAGGGTTCGCCGATGCGGCGTGGCATCGTCCAAATTGACCAGCACTTCTTTGGAGATGCGCGCCAAAAGATTCCGCAGTACCGCCTCGCGGTCGGATTGCGTGGTCCAATCGTGCTGTACTTGCCAAGGCGGAGTGGCGTGGAGGGATTTGGAGGTGGCCCGTGTGCAGACGACAATCTTTGCATCGGAACGCCGGGCAAAGGCTCCGACAAGCTCGGCCACTAATAAGGCGGACAGCGGCGAGAACACGTACCGATCCGTGTAAATGATCTCCTTCACGCGGCCGTCGATCACGCCTTGAAAAAGATCGCCGATCCGCGCCTCCAGGGCACGCCGCACCCGAAGCCCAAACCCTGATGCCGCTCCATCCGCACCGCCAGCGATTTCCACGATAGCCGCTTCGGGACTGGAGGACATCAACGTCGAAATGTCGATCGTCTTCCCAAACAGGGGGGCCTCGACCGGCCCGCGCACGACCGGCGCGGTCGGCGATCGTCCCCAGCCGGCACACGGTTCACCCGCGGATGCGTCCCGGCAGGCCCATTCGAGCGCGGTGCCGCCATCGAGTAGCGCGGCGAGCGGAGTACCGTCCGACAGCGGGTCGAGCCATTCGACGAGTTCAGCGGTATGACAGCGTTGGATCAAACGAGCTAGCGATTGACGAGCGGAAATATCGGCTGATCGCAGAGCGCTGGCACGAACGACAACACGGATCGGAGTCCCGCGCGGCCCCCAGGTTTCGGCGAGCACCCGGGCTGGCCACTCGTCGAATTCCCAGGCTTGCGGCTTCCCATGGAGCCATAGGACGATGGTTCGAGATTGGGCTTGAGCGACCCGGCGCGGAAGGGCGTCAGCTAATGGCACGGTCTCGAGTTCGGTTTTGGCGGCGAAGAGCCGATCCTTGTCAGCAATCTCAAGCCGGGGAATGAGATCATTGAGCACCTGAAATGCGGTGAACCGGTTACAGCGCTCGATCATGTGCTGAGTATCGGAGGATAAAAGGCAACGGGAGCAAAACCGTTCCGCTTCAGGGTCGCCGCATCCGCCGGGAGCTGCGCAATCAAGCAGGTCGCGGGCCGCTTTCAGGCAGCGGATCGGCTCATCCGCTATGGTCGACGCAAATCCCGCCCCGCCGCTCGCGCGATCGTAGACAACGGCGCACCAAGCTTCCGTCCACTCCGGCGTGAGCGCCGGAGTAGCGGCAAAGCCCATTTCGTCGGGCTCGATGCCGAGTTCGATCGCGCAGGACTCGCGCAACGCCTCGTAGCGGCGCGTCTGGTCCTGCCGGGTGTCCGCGTCGAGATTGCGGAAGGCCGCCGACAGGCTGTCGCTGCGATGCTGCAACGGAGCACACCCGAGCGCCCACAGCGCATTCTGCAAC
>JBOHMF010000266.1:0-6285 GCA_050730055.1 Allostellaceae bacterium | reverse complement strand
ATACCGGCGTGCGCAGGGCGGATGAGCAGAGCGTAATCCGCCGCCGCGTTGCCGCCCGGTAGGGCGGGCTGCGCCGCGCTTGTCCGCCCTACGTGCTGAGACATTCTGCGGCAAACTTCTCAAAGGCGCGGGCGCGGTGGCTGATGCGATGCTTCCACTCGCCCGCGGCCATCTCGCCAAAAGCCAGGTCGTATCCGGCCGGCACAAACATCGGGTCGTAGCCAAAGCCGTGCGTGCCGCGCGGCGGCCATACGAGGCGGCCTTCGACCTCTCCGCGAAAGCATTCGCACTGCCCGTCGGGCCAGGCGAAGGCGAGGACGGCGACAAAATGGGCGGCCGGGTCGCGGCCGCCGAGTTCGCGCCAGACCCGCGCCATCGCCGCCCGGAAATCCTTCTGCGGGCCGGCCCAGCGCGCCGAAGTGATGCCGGGCGCGCCGCCGAGCGCCGGAACCACGAGACCGGAATCGTCGGCAAGCGCCGGCAACCCGCTCGCGCGCGCGGAATGGCGGGCTTTCAGCGCGGCGTTGTCCGCAAAGCTCAAGCCGGTCTCTTCCGGCTCGGAAATGCCGAGCGCACCGGCGGAAACGGTTTTGATCGCGTAGGGCGCCAGCAGGGCGGCGATCTCGACCAGCTTGCCCGGGTTGTGGGTGGCGATGACCAGAGGGCCGCTGTCGAGACGCTGCGTCATCGGCTACACCAGAGCGAGGGCGGCGTGCTGCTGCCGTGTCAGTGTCGCGACGCCGCACCGCGCCAGGTGCAGCATCGCGGCAAAGAGTGCCTCGTCAAAGGGTGCTCCTTCCGCGGTCGCCTGGATCTCGACGATACCGCCCCGGCCGGTCAGGACAAAATTGGCGTCGGTCATGGCCTGCGAATCCTCGGCATAATCGAGATCGAGCACCGGGACGCCGGCGACAATGCCGCAGGAGATCGCGGCGACGCTGTCGGTGAGCGGCATGGCGGCGAGTTTTCCTTCCGCGACAAGCTGCGTTAACGCCTGATGCAGGGCAACATAACCGCCGGTAATCGCCGCTGTGCGGGTGCCACCGTCAGCCTGCAAAACATCACAGTCAAGGCGGATCTGCCGTTCGCCGAGGAGCGACAGATCGGTGACGGCGCGCAGGCTGCGCCCGATCAGCCGCTGGATCTCCTGCGTGCGCCCGCTCTGCCGGCCGCGCGCGGCCGCGCGCTCGGTGCGGGTGTGGGTCGAGCGCGGCAGCATCCCGTATTCGGCCGTCACCCAGCCGCGCCCGGTGTTGCGCAGAAAGGGCGGCACGCGCTCCTCGACCGTTGCGGTGCACAAGACATGGGTGTCGCCAAATTTCGCGAGGCATGAGCCCTCGGCGTATTTGGCGACGCCGGACGTGAGGACAACCGCGCGCATCTCTTCCGCCGCGCGGCCCGAGGGGCGGATACCGGCATCGCTCGTCATCAGCGGAACCCGCTCAATTTGTGGGTTTGCAAGGAGAGTTGCCATTGCGGGTGGGCGAGGCAGAAGGCGATCGCCCACTCGGTATTTTGGGCGCGTTCCGGCCCGTCCATCGGCTGCACCGAGAAACGGCGAAAGGCAAGTCCGGCAAAGTCGAGCGGGTCGAGACCTTTTTGCGGCACGACGATCTTCAATTCGTCGCCGCTCTCGACGACGAGCGGCGCGCCGGCTTTCGGGCTGACGCACAGCCAGTCGATGCCGTCGGGTGGCGGGAGCGTGCCATTGGTCTCAAGTGCGATCTCGAAACCGCGCCCATGCAAGGCTGCGACCAGCCCTGCATCGAGCTGCAACAGTGGCTCGCCGCCGGTACAGACGACAAAGCGTCCGCTGGCATTCTGCGGCCACAGCGCGGTGATCTTGCCGGCGAGCGCGGCGGCGTCGGGATAACGCCCACCTTCGCTGCCATCGGTGCCGACAAAATCGGTGTCGCAGAAGGTGCACGCGGCCCGAGCGCGGTCCTTCTCGCGCCCCGACCAGAGATTGCACCCGGCAAAGCGGCAGAACACGGCGGGCCGCCCGCTCTGCGCGCCTTCGCCCTGCAATGTATAAAAGATTTCCTTGATCGCGTAGCTCATCGGCCGGCCGCGAACGCCTCCCAACCCTTGCGGCGCAACCGGCAGGCCGGGCATTCGCCGCAACCATAACCCCAATCATGGAGCCGCCCGCGCTCGCCCAGATAGCAGCTATGAGTCTCCTCGCGAACCAGCGCAACCAGGGTCTCGCCGCCAAGTCGCTGTGCCAGTTCCCAGGTTGCCTTCTTGTCGCGCCACATCAGCGGCGTATGGATGACAAAGCGGTGGTCGAGACCGAGCGACAGGGCGACTTGCAGGGCCTTCAAGGTGTCGTCGCGGCAGTCGGGATAGCCCGAAAAGTCGGTCTCGCACATCCCGCCGACGAGATGCCGCGCGCCGCGGCGATAGCCGATCGTCGCGGCAAAGGCAAAGAAGATCAGGTTGCGGCCGGGGACAAAGGTGTTGGGCAAGCCGTTTTTGGCAAAGGCGATCGCGCGCTCACGGGTCAGTGCGCTCTCGCTCAGCGCGCCGAGCACGCCGAGATCGACGCAGTGGTCCTCGCCGAGCTTTTTAGCCCACTCCGGGAATTCGCGCCGCAGCCGGTCGCGGACGGGGCCGCGGCAATCGAGTTCGACGCGGTGACGCTGGCGATAGTCAAAACCGACAGTCTCGACCCGGGCAAAGCGCGCGAGCGCCCAGGCGAGACAGGTGGTCGAATCCTGTCCGCCGGAAAACAGGACGAGGGCGGTCTCCGGGAGGGTGTCGAGGTCAGCGCTCACACTCCCGAAATAGCGGACGTCATCGCCCCGATCAACATCCGTTCAGCGGCGGACGATCAGCGCCGCGCACACAAAGCCGATGGCAAAGGCGATGCCGATACTGGTCAGAGGGTTGCGCTCGATCTGACGCGACACCGAGTCGACGGCGACCCCGCTCTGATCGCGCACCTGCCGTGCCATCTCGCCCGCCCGGTTCTGGGCGGCCTGCGTCCACTCGCCGCTCTGCGTTCCGATATCGCGCAGCGTCTGCGAAGCCTGGTCGATCAGTCCGCGCAGCCGGTCGAGCGTTTCGCGGGTCTGCGGGGCATTCATCATGTCCTGCGCGCTGTCGCGCCTCTCGCTGATCTTGGCCTGCGCGTCGCCGAGCAGCGAGCCGTTTCCGCCTTCGTGCATGTCCGTCATGTTGCCCACCCTTGCTCTCTGGTTTGTTAACGCGGGCCGGGCGGAATCGCTCCTTTCGCTCAGCGCCGCTTCCGCCGGCGGATCAGCGTTGCGGACAAGCGCAAGTTCCAGAAAAAAACGGCCGGGCATGGGCCCGGCCGCTTGTTCCGCTTTCAAAACTTCGGAAATTTGCGGGATCAGTCGCGCCGTACACCCATCAGCTGCATCAACATGATGAACAGGTTGATGAAGTCGAGATAGAGCGCGAGCGCGCCCATGATCGCCTTTTTACGGGCGATTTCGTAACCGTCGCCCTCGTAATACATCTCCTTGATCTTCTGCGTGTCGTAGGCGGTGAGGCCGGTGAAGACGATGACCCCGGCCACCGAGATCACGAATTCCAGCATCGAGGAGGCGATGAAGATGTTGACGACCATGGCGATGATGACGCCGATCAGCCCCATGAACAGAAACGAGCCAAACCGCGCGAGGTCGCGCCGCGTCGTATAACCGTAGAGGCTCATCGCCGCAAAGGTGCCGGCGGTGATGAAAAACACGCGGGCGATGCTGGCGCCGGTGAAGGTCAGAAACAGCGTCCCCAGCGACAGTCCCATCAGCCCGGCAAAGATCCAGAAGAGGGCCTGCGACGTGCTCGCCCGCATGCGCTGCGCGCCAAAGCTCATGACCATGACAAGGCCGAGCGGCGCCAGGATCACCAGCCACATGACCGGGCTGCGCGCGATGTGGGCGTAAAAGCTGGTATTGGCCGCGACATAGGCGACGATGCCAGTCAGCGCCAATCCCGACGCCATGTAGTTGTAGACGCGCAGCATGTACTCCCGCAGGCCGACATCGATGCCGGCCTCCGACGCCGCCGAGCGGACCGTCCAGCGGGGCTGCGAACCCAAGGCCATGAATCCCTCCAGGGACAGAGGCAAGGACGGGGAGAATCCCCCGCTCCCGCGATATTGGCACAAAACACCCACTTTTCAATTGTCAAACACCGCGGCGCAAAGTCCCGTCCCGCTCTTCCAACCTTTTACTCGTTGCGCAGATGGGCCGCGGCAGGGGCGGCGAGCGCCCGCCAGGTCCCGGCAAAGCCGAGCGCCAGGGTGATCGCGCTCGTCCCGAGGAGGGTCGCGATCAACGGCGCCGGCAGAAAGACCCAGCCGAGCCCCATGACGCGAGCGACCAGGAGATAGGCGGCGAGGGTTCCGAGAGCACCGGCGACAAGCGCCGCCAGCACACCCAGGAGGCCGTTCTCGATCAGAAAGGCCGCGGCGATGGTGCCGCGCGTCGCCCCCAGGACCTTGAGCACGACGGCATCGTAAACGCGGCGGTGATGGCCCGCGGCAAGCGCGCCGCCGAGGACGAGAATGCCGGCCAGAAGGGTGACGAGCGCCGCCGCTTCGACCGCCTTGCCGATCATCGCGATGACGCGGCCGACCGCGGCGAGCGCCTCATGCACCGGGATCGCCGAGATGTTGGGAAAGGCGCGGGTGACGCGGCGCAGCAGCGTCTCTTCCTCGCCCGGTGGCAGGGTGACGGCGGCAAGATGGGTCTGCGGCGCTTTCTCCAGCACACCCGGGGCAAAGACCAGGACAAAATTGATGCCGAGCCGCTGCCAGTCGATGCGGCGCAGGTTGGCGATCCGGGCGGTGATATCGCGCCCCAGGAGGGTGACGGTCAGGGTGTCGCCGACTTTGAGCCCCATGCCGCGCGCCAGGTCGGCATCAAAGGAAACGAGCGGCGGACCCTTGTAGTCGCGCGGCCACCACTTGCCGGCAACCAGCGTTGAGCCTTTTGGCAAGGTGGCCGAATAAGTGAGGCCGCGGTCGCTGTCGAGCGCCCAGCGCGCGCCGGGCCTCACCTTCGCCCGGGCGACCGGAACCCCGTTCAACCGGGTGATGCGGCCGCGCAGCATCGGCACCTGTTCGAGCCGCGCCTTTGGCATCGCCCGAACAATCGCTTCGAACGGCGCCAGTTCCTGCGGGCCGATATCGATAAAGAAAAAGGAGGGCGCCTCGGCCGGCAGGCGGGCGGTGATCTCGCGGCCGAGATTGCCCTCGACCAGTGCGACCACGACAAAAAGCGTCAGGCCGAGCCCCAAGGACAGCACGATCTCGGCGGTCGCCGCGCCCGGGCGGCCGAGATTGGCGAGCGCCAGCCGCAGGATCGGCCACCGCGGCCGGGGCAGACGCCGCGCCAGTTGCACCAGCCCCGCACCGATCAGGCGCAAGGCCACGAGCGCCACCGCCGCTCCGGCGACAAACCACAGCGCGACCATCCGGTTCTCGGCGCTGGCGACGGCGAGAGCGGCGAGCGCCGCCGCCGCAAACGCGATCGCGACAAAGACCCAGAGCGGGCGTCGCCGCGCCCGCGCGATCCGGTCACGAAACAGCGCGCCGGCCGTCGCTCCGCCGATCCCGGCGAGCGGCCACAGCGCGAACACCGCCGTCGTTAACAGCCCGTAAAGCGCGGCGAGCGCCAGCGGCAGCGGGTAGATGCCGAGCCGGGCGGCAACCGGCAGCCACCCGCCCAGAAACGGCGTCGCGACCCAGGGCATGAGCGCCCCCAGCACCAGCGCGGCGACGATCGCGGCGCCGGCGAGAGCCAGGATCTGCACCCCATAGACCGCAAGCACCAGCCGGTTTTCGGCGCCAAGGCATTTGAGCGTGGCGATCGTCCCGGTCTTGCCGTCGATATAAAATCCGACCGCATTGCCGATCCCGACCCCGCCGACCAGCAGCGCCGACAGGCCGACCAGCGAGAGAAACATCGCGACCTGCCCGATCATCCGCCGCAGACCGGGCGCGGCCTCGGCGGCGGTACGGATCTGCCAGCCGGCGGCGGGAAAGCGGACTTCCGCCCGCTTCGCCCAGGCCGCGGCGCCGGCGCCGGCGGGAAGCTTCACCCGGTAGTGGTAGGTGATGAGCGCGCCGGGCTGGAGCAGCCCGGCAGCCTTGAGACCGGCGAGCGAGATCAGCGCCGGCGGGCCAAAGACGAGGCCGCCGAGGGCAGTGTCCGGCTGCTGGCGGATGATTGCGCGCACCGTGAAAACGGCGGTGCCGATTGCGATCCGGCCGCCGACCGCGACACCGAGCCGGCCGAGGACGGCCGGATCGAC
>JBOHMF010000265.1:0-6293 GCA_050730055.1 Allostellaceae bacterium | reverse complement strand
GTGCGCCGCCGAGCTGCGGCAGGGCGAGCGGGGCGACAATGCCGCCTGACGACAACATCGCCAGTCTCGCGGCGGCGCGCCGGCGCAAGGACAATGGCGCCGGCGGCAGCGGCGCGGGTCCGAGCGGGCAGCTTGTCCTCGACCCGAATTCGCCGCACACGATCGCCAGCGTGTTCCGCCAGGCGCGCCATGTGGATGGCGGTGGAACACCGCTTCTGCTGCATCAGGAGGGGGTTTACTACCGCTGGTCGCGCACCCACTACGCCGCCAGCGAAGAGGCGGCGATCCGTTCCGAGCTTTACGAATTTCTCAACGCCGCGTGGCGGCCGGCCAAAGGTGGCATAGAGCCCTTCGAGCCGAGCCGGATGAAGATCAACGACGTGCTCGACGCGCTGCGGGCGATCTGCCATCTGCCGGCCGAGACCCCGACCCCCGCTTGGCTGCGCGACGTGCCCCCGGACCTCGCGACCGGCGACATCATCGCCTGTGCCAACGGGCTGTTGCACATCCCGACCGAGACATTGCTGCCCCACTCGCCCGACCTCTACACCTTCAACGCGATCGATGTTGATTTCGAGGCGAGCGCCCGCTGTCCGCGCTGGCAGAAATTTCTCGACGAGGTCTTTCCCGGAGACCCGAAGGCGGTCGATCAACTGCAAAAGATGTTTGGTTATCTGCTGACCGCCGACACGCGCCAGCAGAAGGGCTTTGTGCTGATCGGGCCGAAACGCTCGGGTAAGGGGACGGTCGCGCGCGTGCTCACCGGCTTGATCGGCGCCCGCAACAAGTGCGCGCCGATGCTGTCGAGCCTGGCCGCCCGCTTTGGCGCCGAGCCGCTGCTCGGCAAGCGCGTCGCGATCATCTCCGATGCGCGGCTGTCGAAGCGCACCGACCAGCAGCCGATCATCGAATTGATGCTCTCCGTCACCGGCGAGGACGATCTCACGATCGACCGCAAGTTCCTGCCGTCCGTCACCGGGCGCCTCCCGCTACGCTTCGTGATCCTGACGAACGAGCTTCCGGCCTTCCTCGACCATGGCGGCGCCTTCGTGTCCCGATGGATCATCTTCACTCTGACCTGCAGCTTCTACGGCAGGGAAGACCCGGAATTGACCGATCGGCTCCTCGAAGAGCGGTCGGGAATTCTGAACTGGGCGCTTGCGGGCCTCGCCCGGCTGCGGGAGGCGGGCCGGTTCAAGCAACCCGCCTCCGCCGCGGCCGTCGTGCAGCGATGGGAGGACCTGTCAAGCCCGATCGCCGCCTTCCTGCTCGCCCGGCACCGCGACCCGCGCGAGATCCTGCTCGAAATCGCCGCGGCGAACGTCGCGGACCTGGCCGCGCTGCTCGGCTGCACGGTGCTTGAAGCGGCGCAGGAGAAGCGGCTCGCGGCGATCGCGGTATTGCCCTACCTCGTCAGCAAGCAGCTGATCGCGGTCGATCTCCGCAAGCAGTCGGTGGTGCATCTGACGATCCAGGACGGCGCGGTCGCGGTGGGCGAGCACGACGACGCGATGACGTTCAGCGTGCCGGTGGTCGAGGCGCACTATGTCGAGCTGCTTCCCGAGCCCGAAACACCCGACGACGATCCTCACGGCGGCGCATGAGCGCGCCTATCGCGAGCCGCTTTCTGCCGTTCGGCGGAGTAACCATCCGCTCAACAGCAAGGGAAACAGGGATTGAAATAGAGCACATGCGACTTATCCCATAAACTGTCCCATGCAACAGCAACCCGATCGGCATCGAGAGCGCATCTCCGGCGCCCCATCATGCCCTCGGCACCGGACGATCGGCTCGGGATCGACAGCCTGGTTGCAGCACGGCGCGGGAGGGTCTCCCTCGCCAGCCGGCGCAGCCCGCGAGCGAAAAGCGACCCCCGTACCCCGGGTTTTGCGATCGCGCGCCGCTCCCTTCCTCTGCCCGCGTGCTTTCCCGTGCTTCCGGGAGTTCTGGCAGTCCGACAGAAAACCGAATTCCGGCGGCCGGGGTCGGGTGAGCGGGGCCGGGTGGCGTGAGTAGAAGGCCACGGTGTCGCGATGCGGCGCAACAGCTCGCCATCGGCGCCGCGCTGGTCGCGGCCCGCGAGCGGCGGGTGCCGTGGAAGGCGCTGCAACGAGAATTCGGGTATGGGCGCAGTCGGCTGTGGGTGCTGTGGCGCGCGGCGAAAGATGTTCATGAACATCCGCAGGCTTGCGGAAATCCGATTACGGGTGAAAGTGTCAACGACACCCGCTCAGAGAGCATCGTTCCGCGCCATGAGATACGTAAATCGCCAGCAGATCCGCGAGGAGTTCGGCATCTCCCACAGCCGGGCGCAGTTGATGCGCCTGGAAAAGGCTGGGAAGTTTCCGCGCCGGGTACGGCTGTCGCCGCGGCGCTTGTCCTCGGCAGCGCGTTGCCGAGCCGGGCGGCCGTCATCGGCGTGACGGTCGGAACTGCGCCGAGCCAGGTCCTCGCGGCGCCGACCAATGCGCCGCATCACCTCATCGAGATCCAAAACGAAGTGACGGGAACAACGGCGATCGCTTGCACCTTCGGCAGCGGGACGCCGGCCTTGAACAGCGCCGGCTCGTATACGATCCCGGCCGGCGGCACGATGGTCTGGAACGGCGCGCTCTATCGCAGTTGAGACCCGATCTCCTGCATCGCCGGCGCCGCAAGCACGCCGGTTACGATCGAATACCAATGAGCAGCCCGGACCTTTGCGCCGTCTGCGGCGCGGCGGCGACGCGGATCATGGCCGGCGCGCCCTATTGCAGCCTGCACAGCCCTGCGAGCGCCGGGCCGGGTGATCCGCCGCCGGCTCCCTGCGCAGTGTGCGAAGCGCCGTCTGATCGCCGCGAGTACGGGATACCGTTCTGCCCGGCCCATGATTTCTACGACCTGCCGCCGAAGGCCGCCTGACATGCCGATCAATCTCGGAACCCGAACCAAGCAGACGATTCGCGAAATTCGCATTGACCAAGGCAGCGACACCCGCGGCCGTAACCAGGGCCCCGGCATGACAAAGCGCGTCGCCGCGTCGATCACCTTTGGCGGCGGCAACGCCACGAGCGCCAACGGCACCTTCGCCAACACCTTCGCGCTCAACGATCCGGTGCTGGTCGAGGGGGCGAACCTCAACAACGGCTTCTTCACCGTCACAGGACTCGACATCCTCAACAGCAGCTATCTGACGCTCAACCCTCCGCCCAAGGCGGAAGGGCCGATCACAGTCACACTTCGCACGCCATAGGAGGGCCGCCATGCCGATTATGGAAAACATCAAAGCCGCCGGGGCGAGCGTCCGGAACTTTCTGGCTGGTCGCACGCCGTCCGCGCAGTTGGCCGAGATCGAGGCCGGGATCGCCGGCGCCAAGGGCGCGCTGGCGCAGCTCGCCGGCGGGACGTTCATGGTTATCCCGACGAACGCGATCTTTGCCGAGCGCGGCGCGGCCGAGGCGGCGCTGGCGAGCAATTCCGCCTATCGCTCGCGAGGGCCGTGATCGTCGCGTGGCGCGACGGCTTTGTCATTGTGCCGCCCGGCATCGCCGAGGCTGTGCCGGCATGAGCGCCGAAATACCGCGCTGCGGCGACTGCAAGTTTTACGAAGGCCGCGACATCGATCCGGTGGCCGCGGAGCGGGCCCGCGCCGGCGGTCACGTGATCGTCGAGGGCCTGTGCCGCCGTTGCCCGCAAGTCTTGCCAAAGCAGCGGCACGAATGGTGCGGCGAGTTCAAGGGAAGGGAGGCAGAATAATGGCCGCGCCGATCCGAATGAGCCGCGCCTTGGCCGCGGTCCTTGTCGATCGTCTGCCGGATTACTTTGCCAGTGCCGAGCAGACCGCCGGCGTCGCGCTGCCAAGGATGGATCTGCGCCACCCCGACCGGCTGAGCCGAGCCGACGCCCAGGCGCTTTATGCCTGGCTCGTCGGTCAGAGAGACGTGTGTACGGCACTCGGCGATACGCGCCACCCGGATCACCAGCTTGCTCGGGGTCTGACGGCGCTCGCCAACCACTTCATCCATTCGCACCTCGCCAATGCGGACGGAGAGCCGGCGCCGTGGTCCGAGCCGCCGTCGCCGGCGCGCGCCGGCCTCATTGCCGGGACCCGCGAGACGATCGAGCCAAGCGATCTCACCCCGGCTGAGGCGCGCGACATGATCGCCTGGGCGGGAATGACCCATGAGCATAGGGTGGCGCGGTTTGACCGCAGCCACCCCGACCATGCCGAGGCCGTGCGCGAATTTCAAAAACTGCACGACCGTGCCGCTTCCGAGAGACCGCCAGCGGCGGCCACAGCGACGAGGCCGATCGCCGCGCCGGCGGCCGGGAGCAGTCAGGCGCGCATCGAAGAGCTACGTGCCCACCCCGGTTTCCGGGATGGCCGCCATCCGGATCACCGCGCGATCGTCTCCGAGTTGGGCGAGCTGCTGGCGCGGGTCCCGAACGGGACCACCGCGGCGACCGCGCCGCCGTTGTCGGCGCGCCCGGGCAGCAAGGAAAGAATCGCAGAGCTCAATCAGGCGTTGCGCGACAACAAACGCATAGGCTCGCCGGAACGGCGCCAGTTGCTCGCCGAACTCGAATCCGAGCTGCGGGCGGGCGGCGCAGATCGCATTGCGGAGCTTCGCTCGCACCCGGCTTTTCGCGATGGCCGCCATCCCGAGCACAAGAGCGTTGTGGCCGAACTCGGCGATCTTCTTTCGCGCGAGTGAGGACGGCCCCCGCCCGAAAATCCTCCAGGAAGCCCGCTGACGCGCGAAACCCCGCGACCCTATCCGACCCCCGAACCCGTTTCCCTTATCCACGGGCCGCCAGTGCGGCCCGCCGGCGCTGAGGACGCGGGGCCGGCCTGGTCCCGAGGCGATCCGGGCCAGCGCCTGCTACCTATGGCGAGCGCCGGAACAGGTGATATTGCCGAACCGATTGCTGATTGTTATATCATCGCCCGATGAAGGCGATCCGGTACAGCGCGCCCGCTGCCAAAGGTTTGCGCATGTACAGGAATGTCGCAGACCGCTTGCGGCGGGTGCTGGCGGAATATGCCGCCGATCCGACGGCGCACGCGAACAATGTGGCGCAACTGGCGGGATCGCCCGTCAGGAGAATGCGGGTTGGCGATTATCGTATCCTCTTCGAGGAAACCGAAGGCGAAATTGTCGTTCTGAAAATCGGGCCGCGCGGCGATGTGTACGAGTGAGAGGCCAAGGGGATGAATATTCAGCGCATTCGCTCCCCAAGCGGAGAGGAGATGGTGGTGTTGAGCGCCAAGGATTTCGAGGACCTGGTCGATGTCCGCGAGGCGGCGATCCTGGCCGAAGACATCCGCGCCGGCCGGGTCGAGACGCTGAGCGAGGCGGAGGTAGAAGAATACCTCTCGGCTTCGACGCCGCTGGCATTCTGGCGCCGCAAGCGCGGGTTGACGCAAGCGGCGCTGGCGGCAGCGGCGGGCGTGTCTCAGCCCTTCGTCGCTCAATTGGAATCCGGAAGCCGCCGCGGGGACATCGCGACATATCGGCGGCTCGCGCGGGCGCTCTCGCTCGGCCTTGACGATCTGCTGCCCGACGACGAAGGCACATCAGAGGATTGATGGGCAGACCGTCACATCATGCAATTTCTCGCGGCGCACTGCCCCATAGCCCAATAAGCCGCCGGATCACTGCGCAGCATATTGACCGCGCCTTTTCCAGTAGAAACAAATCATTGGCAAGCGAATTCCGATGCATTGGAGTGAGAATTGCAGTGTATTGAGATGCGCATTGCAGTCGCGCCCGTTCCGGGAGCGCCGGCGCGGCGCGCCCGACCGGGGCACTGAGCGGCGGTGTGACTCGCGACGTGACGAGATAGGAGACGCTGGTAAGGCTATTCCGCGAAGTAGGATAATTTGTGGGATAAGATCCCCATATCATCGTAAACGGTTGATATTTCTATATAGAAGACGGACACCCCTCCGCCATATCCCGGGTTCGTTCTGTCTCCCTCTGCGGGGCAAGGCTCGGACTCGCAGACCGAGGCCGCCGCCGGCGCGGCGCAAGGGACTTGGCCTCTCTCAGCAAAAAGTGAAATCCTTACTCCCGGAAATTCCGGATGCCCGGGAAACGGCGCGGCGCCGGCAGGCGTTGCCGAGGTGAGAGGCGGTGATGGCGGCAGCGGAGAGCGACCCCGATATCAGGCTCAAGCGGGCTTATGAGCCGCCCGCCCCGAGCGACGGCACGCGCGTGCTGATCGACCGCCTGTGGCCGCGCGGCGTGACCAAGGCGAAAGCGGCGATCGACCACTGGTTTAGCGATCTCGCGCCGAGCACCGAATTGCGG
>JBOHMF010000264.1:0-6294 GCA_050730055.1 Allostellaceae bacterium | reverse complement strand
ATCCCGTTGCCCCCGCCGGTGACAAGGGCGACTTTGCCGCTGAAATCTTCGGCCATCCGCTTCTCCATGATCAAAGCCGTCGCTCCAGTTTCGCCGGTTTTTGCCGCCGCCGCCAGGGGCGCCGCGCGGCGCCGGCTGCAACCGGGTTCATCGGCGCGGGCGTTGAGGATAGGATCTCGCGCCTCGCCGTAGTATGGGCCGGCGGGATGAAACCGCGGGGGAAGATATGAAGGGTGTCGAGGGACGTTCCCGATCGCTGCGTCGTCGGCTCTGCGCTGTCGGCCTGCTGGTCATGCTCGGCGCGGCGCTGTCCGCCTGCGCTGCCGCGCCGGCGGCGAGTTCGGTGGGCTACTGCGACCAGCATCCCAATGATACCCGCTGCTGACCGCCTGCCCTGGTCCGAGAACGGCATTGGTCGGGACGCCGGCGGCGGCTAAAATTGGCTCCGCAGAGCGGAGGAACCCCGCGATGGATGCGATCGACCTCAATTGCGATATGGGCGAGAGCTTTGGCGTCTGGACCATGGGCAGCGACGCCGAGATGCTGAAGCTCGTCTCCTCGGCCAATGTCGCCTGCGGCTTTCACGCGGGCGATCCGCTGGTCATGTTTGAGACGGTGGCGCGCGCCAAAGAAAATGGTGTCGGCGTCGGCGCGCATCCGAGCTTTCTCGACATCTGGGGCTTTGGCCGCCGCCCGATCCAGGGCGAGAAGCCGGAGGATATCGAAAAGGCGGTGGTCTATCAGATCGGTGCGCTCCAGGGTGTGGCGCGCGCGCTCGGCCACCGGGTCGGCCACGTCAAGGCGCACGGCTCGCTCGCCAATCTCGCCGCGATCGACCGCGCGACCGCGCTCGCGGTCGGCCGCGCCATCGCCGCAGTCGATCGCGACCTGATCTATGTCGTGATGGCCGGGACCGAGCTCGAGCGCGCCGCCGCCGAATTGAACCTGCCGGTGGCGCGCGAGATCTATGCCGATCGCGCCTATGACGACACCGGCAACCTTGTCTCGCGCAAATTGCCGGGCGCCGTGCTGCACGACCCCGAGACGGCGGCCGAGCGCGTTCTGGTGATGGTCAGCGAAAGCGCGATCATCAGCCAGTCGGGAAAACGCATCCCGGTCGCGATCGACACGGTCTGTGTCCACGGCGACAACCCGGCGGCGGTCGGGATGGCGGCGCGGGTGCGCGCGCGGCTCGAAGGTGCCGGCATCGCGATCCGCCCGATGGCCCGGCGCCTTTAGGCGCCGCTCAGCCCGCCTTTTTGGCGTCCTCTTCCTTCAGAACTTCGCTGGCGATGCGAAAGCTTTCGAGCGCCGCCGGGACGCCGCAATAGACCGCGGCCTGCAACAGGACCTCCTGGATCTCGGTGCGCGTCACCCCGTTGTTGAGCGCGCCGCGGACATGCAGGCGCACCTCGTTTGGCCGGTTGAGCGCGGTCAGCATCGCCAGGTTGAGCATGCTGCGGGTCTTGCGATCGAGGCCGGGGCGGTTCCAGATCTCGCCCCAGCACCACTCGGTGACAAGTTTCTGAAACGGCTCGGTAAAGGCGTCGGCGTTGCGGAGCGAGCGCTCGACATACTCGCTCCCGAGCACCGCCCGCCGCATCTGGAGGCCCTTGTCAAAAAGCGCGCTGTGTCCGCCGTCGGCCATCTTGTCCTCCATCGCTCGAAAGCGGCCACTATGCGGCACGGGGCCGGCGGTGAAAACTCCCGCCGCCTTTGACGGCGCCGCACGAGGTCGGTTCCCCCTGATCGGAAACCGTTTTACCATTGCATCGCTGCGGCGGAGGAAACGCAATGAACGAATTCCGGCTGTTATCGACGAGCGGCATCCTCGGCTATGGTTTCCCCGAGGCTTCACTCCGGGCGGGGCTCGACCGCAAACCCGACATGATCGGGGTCGATGGCGGCAGCGTCGATCCGGGGCCGCATTATCTCGGCTCCGGCAAGCCGTTCTGCTCGACGATGGCGATCCGCCGCGACCTGCGGCTGATGTTGAGGGCAGCCATTGAGCAAAAGATCCCGATGCTGATCGGGACCTGCGGCGGCGCCGGCGGCGCGCCGCACCTGAAGCTGGTTGCCGATCTCGTGCGCGCGATCGCGCGCGAGGAAAATCTGCACTTCCCGATGGCCGTCATCCATGCCGAGCAGCCCAAGGACAGGATCAAGAAGCGGGTGCGCGAGGGGCGGGTCGCTGCGCTCGCGCGCCGCCCGCCGCTTGATGAGGAGACGATCGAGCGGGCCGAGCGCATTGTCGGGATGATGGGGCCGGAACCCTTTGTCAGGGCGCTCGACGATGGCGCGCAGGTGGTTCTGGCCGGGCGCAGCACCGATCCCGCGCCCTTTGCCGCGGCGGCGATGCGCGCCCAGTTCGGCCCAGCGCAATCATGGTACGCCGGCAAGATGCTCGAATGCGGCGCCACCGCCGCGGTGCCAAAGGGGCACGACTGCCTATTGGTCACCGTGCGCGAGGATCACATCGAATGCGAGCCGCTCAATCCCGAGCGCCGCTGCACCCCGCTCTCGGTCGCCAATCACAGTCTGCACGAGAATGCGAGCCCCGTTCGCCATGTCGAGCCGGGCGGAATTCTGTACACCGAGGATTGCCGCTTTGAGGCGGTGTCCGACCGCGCCGTGCGGGTCAGCGGGATGCGCTGGCAGCCGGCCGACACCTATACGGTCAAGCTCGAAGGTGTCGAGCGCGCCGGCTACCGCGCGCTGACGGTCTGCGGCACGCGCGACCCGCTGTTGATCGCCGGTCTTGAGAGCTTTCTCACCGCGGTGCGCCGCAACATCGCGCAGAAGGCGGCCGATATCGGCGCCGACCCCGAGCGCTACCATCTCATCATCCGCAGCTACGGCCATGACGGGGTGATGGCAGCGCGCGAGCCGGTGCGCGAAATCGCGAGCCATGAGCTGGGCTTTGTCGTCGAGGTCGTCGCCGACGATCCGGAGATCGCCGCCGCGGTCCTGGCGATCGCCCGCGCCAACATGCTGCACACCGATTTTCCCGGGCGGCTGTGCCGCGAGGGCAACATGGCCTTTCCGTTCTCGCCCTCCGATATCGAGGCCGGGCCGGTCTACCGCTTCAGCGTCTTTCACACCGTCGTCCCCGACAATCCGCTCGAAATGTTCCCGATCGAGCACGAGAGGGTCTAGGCGATGCCCCGCATCCGCGAGATCGCGCAGGTCTGCAAGAGCAAGAACGCCGGCCCGTTCGAATTGACCGTCGATGTCGTCTTTGACAATCCGGCGATGTTTGAGAGGGTGAAGCGCACTGGCATCCTGTCGCCGGACTTGTTCGCCAGACTCTATGGCGTGCGCCCCGAGGACGTGCTGTTCACGGTCTATGATGCAGCACTGGCGTTCAAGGCGACCCTGCCGCGTCTGGTGCCGGCGGGCGAGATCGGCGACACTGATGTCTATGGCGCACAGCAGCACGCGCCCTTGCTCGATGTGGAAATCCCGCTATGACCGACAAGCTTCTTCCGACAACAGTCGTCGGCAGCTATCCGCAGCCGGACTGGCTGATCGACCGCGAGCGCTTGACCCATCTGCCGCCGGTCCGGGTCGGCGGGCGCGATCTGTGGCGCATCCAGGAGCCCTGGCTCGAACAGGCGCAGGATGACGCCACGATCCTCGCGATCCGCGACATGGAGCGGGCCGGCATCGACATCCTGAGCGATGGCGAAATCCGCCGCGAGAGCTATTCGAACCGCCTCGCGACCGCCTTGTCCGGGGTCGATCTCGACAATCCGGGCGTCATATCCGGCCGCACCGGCGGCAACCCCACCACGCCGGTGCCGCGCATTGTCGGACCGATCCGGCGGGTGCGCCCGGTCGAGGTGCGCGATGTCGAATTTCTGCGCCGCAACACCGACCGCACGATCAAGATCACCCTGCCCGGCCCGTTCACGATGTCGCGCCAAGCCGTCAACGATTTCTACAAGGACGAGGAAGAACTCGTCATGGATTATGCCGCCGCGGTCAATGCCGAGGCGCGCGATCTGAAAGCGGCCGGCGCCGACATCATCCAGCTTGACGAGCCGTGGTTGCAGGCGCGGCCCGAGGCGGCGCGGCGGCTGGCGCTGCCGGCGCTCAAGCGGGCGCTCGCCGGTGTCGCCGGCCCAACGGCGCTGCATCTGTGCTTTGGCTACGCCTATGTCGCGCGCAACAAACCCAATGCTTATGCTTTTCTGTCCGAACTGGCGGAGAGCGGGATCGACCAGATCTCGATCGAGGCGGCGCAGCCACGGCTCGATCTGTCGGTTCTGAAAGAACTCGGCACCAAGACAATCATCTTTGGCGTTCTCGACATGGGCGATCCCGCGCCGGAGAGCGCCGAGACCGTCGCCGCCCGCATCCGCGCCGCGCTCGCTTATCTGCCGCCCGAGCGGCTGATCCCGGCCCCCGATTGCGGCATGAAATACCTGCCGCGCGACATTGCCTTTGCCAAGCTGCGCGCACTCGCCGAGGGCTCCGCGCTTGTGCGGCGGGAGCTTGCGGGCGCCTGACCAGCCGGATCGGTTCAGCGCCGGTGCCGGCGCAACCCGGGCGGGATGTGGCCTCTGCCCCATCCGACCTTGCGGCCATGATGCCAGCCGGGCGGCACATGGCCGCGGGCCCGCGCGACCCTCAGGCTGTGATGCACGCCGGGCAGGCGATGGAACCCGAAGTGTCCCCGCGCCAGAGCGGGCGTACTCATTCCCAAAGCCAGGACAGCGGCCAGAGCCGCGCGCGCAAGCGATGTGTGCATGATGTCACCTTGCCATTGCCATTGGCGCCGGTAACGGGAATCCGCGCCCTCCTGTTCCCGTGCCGGTCTGTGGCTTATTCGGGACGTTCCAGATCCGCGATCGCAGCACTTGCCAGTGGTAAGGATATTCCTTACCTTTGTCGGGATGCAATCCCGGAGCGCCGATGATTACCAGCAAACTTTCCAGCAAAGCCCAAACGACGATCCCCCGGCCGGTTAGAGCCGCGCTCCATCTCGACGAAGGCGATGAGCTTGCCTATCAGATCGAAGGCGATCGCGTGATCCTGACCAAGGCGCAGCAGGAACCAATCGACGATCCGTTCGCCGCCTTTGGCGAATGGGCCTCGGAGGCCGACCAGCGCGCCTATGGCAGTCTTTGAACCGTGGGATGTCGTCAAGGTCCCGTTTCCCTATACCGACCACCCAGTCCGGCAACGCCGCCCCGCGCTCGTCATCGCCGCCAAAGGGAGCGATCCCGCACCCGCCCTCCTGTGGCTGTTGATGATCACCAGCGCAGCCCATCGCGGGTGGCCGGGCGATGTTGCAATCTCCGATCTCGGCATTGCCGGCCTTCCTGCTCCCTCGATCGTGCGTCCGGCCAAAATTGCCACGATCGAGGCGCGCGACGCAGAGCGCCTGGGCCGCCTTCCGCCAGCGGACCGGGTCGCTGTCGCCACCTATCTTCGGCGTGCCCTTGAGGCTGCCCTTCGCTCTCTGGTTGAGCGAGAGCGGACTACTCCGCCCGTTCAAGATCCTTGATCGCGGCGGCGAGAAAACGCGCGGCCTCGCCGCCGGTGACGGCGCGGTGGTCAAAGGTCAGCGACAGCGGCAGCATCCGGTGGGCGGCAAACCGGCCGTCAACCAGCACAGCCGCCGGCTTGATCTGCCCGGCGCCGAGGATCGCGACCTGCGGCGGGACGATGACCAGCGCGGCAAAACGGCCGGCAAACATGCCAAAGTTGGAGAGCGTGATGGTCTGGCCGCGCAATTCGGCAACCGGGACGGCACGCGCCCGCACATCGGCCTTCATCCGCTCGATGCCATGCCTGAGATCGGCGGCGTCGCGCGCCGCGACATTGCGCAGTACCGGCACAAAAAGGCCGTCCTCGGTATCGACGGCAAGGCCGAGATCGATCTCCTTTAAGAGCCGCCGCTCCATCTTGCGGCCATCGTACCAGGCGTTGAGACCGGGCGAGGCGGCAACCCCGGCAGCGATCGCGCGGACGAGCCGGATCGTGATGTCGGTCCCCTTTGGCCAGGCGTCGATATCGGTCTCATCCACCACCGTCGCCGGCACGATCTCGGCGTGCGAGCGCGCCATGTTGAGCGCCATCGCCCGGCGCACGCCGGAGAGCGTCTCGGCCGGCCCCTCCGTGGTCGCGGCGCGCGCGGCGCGCTCGACATCGGCGCTGGTGACGGCGCCATTGGGACCGCTCGCCGTGACCGCGGCGAGATCAACGCCAAGCCGCTGCGCGAGGGCCCGCACCGCCGGTGCCGCCCGGACCCCGCCGGGCGCCGGCGCCGCCGGCGCAGGTGCCGGA
>JBOHMF010000263.1:0-6317 GCA_050730055.1 Allostellaceae bacterium | reverse complement strand
CGATGGCACGGATCAGGGCATCGTCCGTCGAGGTGTTCTCGATCCAGCGCAGCACCGCGCTTCGGGTGGTGATCCACTTGCGGCCCACCTTGCGGCCGGGCAGTTCGCCCCTGCCAAACAGATCATACACGGTATCGGCGGAGACCATGAGCAGAGCCGCAGCGCCGTGCACATCGAGCACCTCGGCGGAGCGAGGGGGCAGGGTGGGTCGTGCGCGCTTGGGGCGAGGCGGCATGGCTGCGTCTTTGCTTGGGGTTGCGCACCATGGTCTGCCAGGCGATACGGTGTCAATATGGCCCGATTTATCCCGAATGGTCCCGAACTTATCCGGTCTGTATCCGACCGTATCCCCTCTGTACCCGAAGCGATTCGGCGTCGGCACCGGGTCAAGCGGAGTCCGCCCGCGCCGCGGCGAGAAATTGCCGTGTAATGCTGCTCGGCCAGCGCGCATTCGGCGATATAGACGCCCGCAGCCATGCCGGTCTCGCGGTACACGCGCTGATGGATCGTGATCACAAGGCGAGCCGCTGATGCGCCGCCGCGAGAATGCTGGGCTTCCTCTTTCCAAAACCTGGGCTCGAAATGTTACGCGCTCGACAACCGCGCCGCGCGGATGTATTTGTCCAAACCAGCGTTTGCAAAAAATACACCGGCCGGGAGCATGACCGATTACGTGGCCTATTACCGGGTCTCGACCGACCGGCAGGGTGCGAGCGGCCTTGGCTTGGACACTCAGCGCCAGGCCGTCGCCCGCCACGTCACCGGCGGCCGGCTCGCCGCTGCATTCACCGAGATCGAGAGCGGGCGCAGGGACGGCAACCGCCCGCAGCTTCATGCGGCGCTGGCCGAATGCCGCAAGCGCCGCGCCGTGCTGCTGATTGCCCGCCTTGACCGTCTCGCCCGCAATGTCGCCTTTATTGCGAACCTGATGGAGAGCGGCGTGGATTTTGTCGCGGTGGACATGCCGACCGCGAACCGCCTCACCATCCATATCCTCGCCGCCGTCGCCGAGCATGAGCGCGAGATGATATCGGCGCGCACGAAGGCCGCCCTCGCCCAGGCGAAGGCCCGGGGAACGCAATTGGGCAATCCCCGGCCCCTCGACGCGCTGAAGCTCGCCAACGCCGCCAAGGCGCACCTGAAGCCCGCGCCGAACGTGCTTGACCTCATGGCCGGATGGAAGGCCCAGGGCAAAGGCCTGCGCGAGATTGCCCGCGAACTCAACCGGCTGAACATCCGCACCCCGCGCGGCGCGCAGTGGTACGCCGGCACCGTCCGGGCGCAGCTTCGGGCCACAGCATGAGCGCTGTCATCCTGCACCGCACAGACCCGGCCCGCAACATGCGCCGGTTCTATCGTATCTGGAGAGCATGCCAAAACGTGGGGCAGTTCACGCCGTTTTCTTCCGGCGGCGGCCGGAGTGGCGGTGGCTTCCGTGATGACCGCTTTGGAGATGTTATCCAGCCGGTTTATCGCCATGCTCCCCTGCGAGCATTCCGCGAATCCTCATGGTCTCCTCGATCAAGAGCTGCTCCACGTTTTGGCATGCTCCCTCACACTCGCGGGTGCCTCCTGATCAGCGCAGCATGCATGGCCGGACGATGCCTCTCGCGCCGGGCCGAAGGCGCAGCAGCGCGCCGGCGAGCGGCTCGCGCTGCCGCTGCTCGGGGGTGAGCTTGTCGGCGGCGCTGGTCACGTATAACAGGTCGAGGGCCTCGCCGGCGAAGGCGCACATGGTCGGCTGGCTGACCGGCAGCGCGATATCCCGGTCCACCGTGCCCCTCGCCGTGTAGCGCCGCAACCGGCTGCCGCCGTGCAGCGCACACCAGTAGCCGCCGTCGCTGTCGACGGCCGCGCCATCGGGCAGGCCGAGCGCCTGCGGGATCTGGGCGAAGAGAGTGCGGGCGCCGAGCCGGCCGCTGTGCGGGTCCAACGCATGGGCGAACACCTCTCGACTCTTGCTATGGGCCAGATAAAACAGGCGACCGTCCGGGCTCCACGCCATGCCGTTATGCAGCTCGGCCGCATCTGGTTCGGGGCGCAGGCCGTCGACCAGGGTGAAACTGTGCAGCGATGATTTTTGCGGTGAAACGGCCTCATCCACGGGATCGAACATGACGCCGACCCAGAAGCGGCCGGCGCTATCGCAGGCGCCCTCGTTGAAGCGGAACAGGGCCGGGTCAAAGGGCGGCGGCGCCAGCTGCGTCAGCGATCCGGAGGCAAAATCGAGCCGAAAGATCCCCTGTCGCAACGCAACCACGGCGCCCGGCGGGTCGCCGATCAGGGCGAAGGCGCCGACATCGCTTGACATCGGCCAGGACCGCTGGCCGCCGGTTGCCGGGTCATGGCGATAAAGTGCCGGCTTCTTCACGTCTATCCAATAAATCGCTTTTTCCGCGGATGCCCAGGTTGGCGATTCCCCGATTGTTGCACCTGCGTCGAGGACGACTTCAATCTCCATGGGCCACTCCTGACAAGCCTTGGTTTTCCAGGCACGTACGCAAGCCGCATCATTACCTTTATTTGCCTTTTAACGCCGGAACGCCGCCAAGCGTGCCGCGTTGTAGATCCTGAACCCCGAACGAACGCCGGCAGCCGCCATCCCCCGTTCGGCTGCATCCCTGGGAGCGCTGTTCCATGAGCATGAACGTCAGCGATTTCGTGTGGCATCGCATGCAGGAATGGGGGCTCAAGCGGGTCTACGGCTACCCGGGCGACGGGGTCGGCGGTCTCGATGTGGCGCTGGAAAAGACCAAGGACAGCCTCCAATACATCCAGGTCCGGCACGAGGAGATGGCGGCTTTCATGGCATCGGGCCACGCCAAGTTCACCGGCCAGGTCGGGCTTTGCTACGCCACGTCCGGGCCGGGTGCGATCCACCTGCTGAACGGTCTCTATGACGCCAAGATGGATCACGTCCCCGTCGTCGCCATTGTCGGCCAGCAGGCGCGCACCGCGATCGGCGCCGATTACCAGCAGGAAGTGGATCTGCAATCGCTGTTCAAGGACGTCGCCGGGGATTATGTGGCGACCGCCAGCGTGCCAAGTCAATTGCGCCACCTGATCGACCGGGCCGTGCGCATCGCCTCCACCAGGCGAACCGTCACTTGCGTCATCATTCCCAACGACCTTCAGGAGCTGCCCTACGAGGACCCACCGCTGGTCCACGGCACCACCCATACCGGCATCGGCTATGCCGGCCCGGCGCAACTGCCGAACGCGGACCTCCTGCGCCAGGCGGCCGCCGTGCTCAATGCGGGCAGGAAGGCCGCCATCCTGGTCGGCGCCGGAGCTCTCGGCGCCACCGACGAGGTGATCGCGGTGGCGCAGAAGCTGCAGGCCGGCGTCGCCAAGGCGCTGCTGGGCAAGGCCGCCCTGCCGGACGACCTGCCCTGGGTCACCGGATCGCTGGGTCTGCTGGGGACCAAGCCGTCCTGGGACCTGATGAAGGGCTGCGACACTTTTTTCATGATCGGCTCGTCCTTCCCCTATAGCGAGTTCCTGCCCAAGCCCGGCGCCGCACGCGGCGTGCAGATCGACATCGACGGCGCCAGGCTCAGCCTGCGCTACCCGATGGAGGTCAACGTGGTGGGCGACAGCGCCGTCACTTTGCGCGCCCTGCTGCCGCTGCTGGAGCAGAAGCCCGCCGATGACTGGCGGCGCAGCATCGAGACCGGCGTGGCCGAGTGGTGGAAAACGCTCGAGGAGCGGGCGATGGCGTCCGCCGATCCGATCAACCCGCAGCGCGTGTTCTGGGAATTGTCAAAACGGTTGCCGGAGAACTGCATCATGACCGGCGATTCCGGCTCGGTGGCCAACTGGTACGCCCGCGACATCCGCATGCGCCGCGGCATGATGGGATCGCTCTCCGGGAGCCTGGCGTCGCTGGGCGCGGCCACCCCCTACGCGATGGCGGCCAAGATGGCGTTCCCGGACCGTGTCGTCATCGCCTTTATCGGCGACGGCGCCATGCAGATGAACGGTCTGAACGTGATGATCACGATCTCCAAATACTGGAAGGAGTGGTCCGACCCGCGGCTGATCGTCATGGTGCTGAACAACCGCGATCTCAACCAGGTGACATGGGAGGAACGCATTCAGCTCGGCGCGGGCAAAACGGAATCGACGCAGAGCATCCCCGACTTCCCCTACCACAAATACGCCGAGTTGCTGGGCCTGAAGGGCATCTTCGTCGATGACCCGGAGAAGCTGGGTGCGGCATGGGAGGAGGCGCTGGCGGCCGATCGCCCGGTGATCCTGGAATGCTACACGGACCCGAACGTACCCCCCTTGCCGCCGCACATCACGCTGAAGGACGCGAAGAACTTCATGGTCATGACGGCCAGCGAGCCGGAGCTGGGGAGCGTGCTGAAAGACAGCGCCAGGCAAATCCTTGCCCGCGTGTTGCCAGACGGAAATAGCTGATGCCGGGGGTGGCCAGGCAGCGGAACGGACGGTGACCCGCAACATCCCCGCCCTCGCCCTATCCGGCGCCGCGCTTCTGGGCCTTGCGGCCCTGGCACTCACTTGGCGGCGGCCTGCTGGCAGGGAGCTGGCCGCTCCGGAACGCCTGCCGGCTCCCGCCGCGACGATTAACCCCGGCGCCGCCGTCCGGGCGGCCCGGCGGATGAACCGAGCGGCCGGCGTGATCGCGGCCTCGGTCCTGGCAGACAGCGCCGTCGAGCACTATCGCGGCTCGTTCCATAACAAGGCGATGGTGACCCCGCTCATAGCCGCGACGTTGTCGCTGGCAGTCAGCGCGCATGGCAATGCCGACGAACGGCCCGCGGCCCATCGCGCGCGCGACAGCGTCTATGCCGCAACGGCGGTGACGGGGTTGGGGGGCACGTGTTTCCATATATACAATATCAGCAAGAAGCCCGGCGGGTTCTCGTGGCAGAACCTGTTCTATTCGGCGCCGATCGGGGCTCCGATGGCGCTGACCTTGTCCGGCATGATGGGTTTTTTGGCGGAACGTGTGCGGGACACGACACCCGGCATGGCCCCTACCATTGCAGGCGTGTCGGCCGGGCGCACGGTGGCCGCCGCGACCAGCGTGGGCTTGCTGGGGACAGTAGGCGAGGCCGGGCTGCTGCATTTCCGCGGCGCCTACCACGATCCATTCATGTTCCTGCCGGTGACGATCCCCCCCTTGACGGCCGCGCTGATCGGCAACGCCGCGTTCGGCAGGATGCGGCAGCGCCGGTCGGTGACGCGGTTCTGGCTGCGCTTTACGGCCGTGCTGGGTTTCACCGGTGCCGGGTTCCACACCATCGGCGTCGCGCGCAACATGGACGGCTGGCGCAACTGGCGGCAGAACGTGTTGAATGGCCCCCCTATCCCGGCGCCACCCAGCTTCACGGGGCTGGCGCTGGCTGGCCTTGCCGCGCTCGGCTTGATGGAGGATCACCCCGATGACTGATCGCTACCCAGGCTACGACGTGCTGTCCAAGCGCTGGACGGAATCCTGGAACGAGACGACGCGGCAGGTGATCGACCGGCGTCTGTCGGTGCCGCGGGAGCCCCGCTTCTTCACGGCACCGGAATGGCGGACCCTCAACGCGGTGTGTGAGCGGATCATGCCGCAGCCGAAGGATCGCCCGCCTGTTCCGCTGCCTGCCTATGTTGATCAGAAGATGGCCGATGGTCTGCTCGACGGTTACCGCTATGCCCGGATGCCGCCGCAGGACGAGGCTTGGCGGCGTGGGCTGGCCGCGCTTGATGAGGCGGCCCGGGAGGCGCATGGCGGCGCGTTCGATGCCTTACCCGCCGAGCAGCAGGACGGGCTGCTGCGCCGCATGCAGCAGGGCGAGCTGACCGGCGAGGCGTGGGGTGGCATGCCGTGCCAGCTGTTCTTCGAGCACCGGGTCATTCCCGACATCACCCACGCCTACTACGCCCACCCGGTCGCCTGGAACGAGATCGGCTTCGGCGGTCCGGCCAGCCCCCGCGGCTACGTGCGGATGGGATTGGACCGATGGGACCCCTGGGAGGCCGCGGAGGCCAAGACCGGCGAAGAGGCCCGCGTCCGGCGGAAGAACGTTCGTGTCGGCTGATCCCTTCGCCGCCCCGCGTGCCGCGAACGGCCGCGCCCCGGACGTCTTCAGGCGCGGCGCCTGGGTCCCGATGCGCCAATATAGCGACAACGAGATTGTCGATTTCGCCGTCGTCGGCACCGGCGCGGGCGGTGGCCCACTGATCGCCGGGCTGGCGGAGGGGGGCTTCTCGGTCATCGGGTTCGACGCCGGACCTTATTTTCGGCCGCTCGAAGATTTCGCCTCCGACGAGCGCGAGCAGGACAAGCTTTACTGGACCGA
>JBOHMF010000262.1:0-6326 GCA_050730055.1 Allostellaceae bacterium | reverse complement strand
TTCCTGCGCCAGGCGCGCCCGCCTCAGGTCGAGGCTCAACTCGTGTACCGAAGCGTAGGAGAGAACGTCACGGCCCAAACGAAGCCGCCGCAGGCTTTCCGTCGCCGCGATCTGGCGCAGCCGCGCGGCGACTTCGTTCCCCGCGCTCGCCACGCGGTCGGCCAGGAAAAGCTCATGCCCGCCGTAGGGATTGGCATCTTCCGTGAAACCGGGGAGATAAACCCGAGCGGCGCCACCGAAGACCGATAGCCGCCTGCCGAACCGGTCGGTCAATGCCCAGGTAGATCGAGCGGGAAGGACGACGACTTTTGCGAGCCCCAGCATTGCTCGGGCGAGCGATCCAGCATCGAGCAGCGGTGCAGTCGGGCCCGCTGCAAATTCGGGAACGGTCAAAACGAAAATCGGCAACTGACGCTCCGAATCGACCAGCGTGTCGATCAGCTGCTCGGCATCGCTGTCTGATTCGACGATCCACGGCTCCGCCGTCAGCTCCTCGTTACTGCGATACAGGCCACAAGCGGTCGCGACCTGCAGTGCGAGTCCTGGGACTGCGGGCTCGATACGCAACCCCGGCTCTGGAGAACTGACGAGCAACCGTAAGCTGAATAGCGGGCGGCCTTTCGGACGATGGCCCACAATAGCTTCTACGGTCCACACACGCTGTGGCACGTTCTTGTCGGGATCATCGGCTCGGATTGCCCAGACGTCCCCGTAGTCATCGACGATCCGAACGGCGCTGCAATTGCGACCGCCGGCAAAGTGCTCGAAGCCTTCGTGATCCCAGGCAGCCGGCGGCAGCCGTCCACCAGTGCGGTTCTCTGCCCAGATGAGGACTTCTCGCCGAGCCTGGGTGGCAGCTTGCTCGCCGTCGTTGCCGCCGAGAGCGCCGGCGATGCGGAGTATCTCGCGCTCGCGTACCACCTGCGGCAGCCGGGCCGCCTGTATCGGCAGGGCATCATTGTATGGCGCGTAGGGCATTCCCGGTCACTCCGTCCGCGCGGCAGCGAGGGTTTCGGTGGCGCCGATCAACATGCTGCCCTTCGCCTTGGCGAGCAGGCGGCCGAACGGGTCCTGCACTTTCGCCAGCCGCGGCTGCGGCGTCGCGCAGTCGAACACGACATAGAGCCAATAGCGGTCGCGCAGATTGCAGGCCTTGGCCCATTCGTTTTCGAGAATCTCGACCGCCCCGGAACCGGCGCGGCCCTTGACCTCGATCGCGCGCTCCTCCGCCGGCCCATGAGCGCCCGCCGGGCGCAGCGACCGCAGATCGAAGCCGGGCCAATCATTGAGGTCGGCGCGCCGGGCGAGATCGGGGCGCGACACATCGTGCACGGTGGCGCCGGCGGATTCCTCGTGCGCGCGCGCCAGTTGCATCGCGACGACCTCGGTTTCGCCGTCGTGCCGCGCCCGTTCCTCGGGGTCCTCGCTCGGCAGCACCAGAGCATGCGCGAGCATGACAGCCTCGCCGGGTACGATCAGCGACGGCTCGGCGCGCAGCGACGCGAGCCGGTGTTCCTTTTCGGCGGCAAGCCGGCGCTGCTGCTCCTTGATGCGCGTCAGTTCCGCCTCCGCGCCGCGACAGCAGCGCTGCGCAGAAATGGTCGAAGACCGGCTCCCCCGGGTGCATCCAGATCGCCGCGGCCGGATCTTGTGGACGAGTGATGCTGAACCGGCCGCGCATTTCTGCGGGATAGAACTCGATGCCGGTCAGCACCGGATCGAGCCCGCGCGGGCGCTGCGGAACGAGATCGAAAATGCCATCGAGATCGCCCTCCGCTTTCAGATCGATCAGGGACGCCGCGGTTTCGACAAAGCGCCGTACATAGCCGGGCAGGAGCCTGCGGTATTGCTCCTGCTCCAGCGCAGCGTTGAGCGCCGGCAATTGGCTTTTGACCTCGCCGCCGCCGAACAGCGCGCTCGCGCTCGCCCAAGGCGCGCAGCTGAGCTTCGGTCAGCAGCCCTTCGATGCCGTTAATCGCGGCACGCTCCCCATCGTCGGTCGTCGCCATTTCTAGGTAAGACTTGAGCGAGACGTTCTGGAACAGCCGCCCGACAACATCGAACACCTTGTCCGAGCGCAGCTGCCGCCGGATGGCTTCCAATTTGTCGAGCAGCACCTTCAGAACCCGGCCCTCGCGCGTGTCCGTGGCGGTCAGATTGACGATGATGACGGGATCGCGCTTCTGCCCGTAACGGTGAATTCGGCCCATCCGCTGTTCGAGCCGCGCCGGGTTCCACGGCACGTCGTAATTCACCATCAGCCAGCAGAACTGAAGGTTGATGCCCTCGCCTGCCGCGTCGGTGGCGACGAGATACTGCGCGCCGCCCTCGGCGAGGGGGCGGCGGAACAGCTCGACCTGAGCCTCGCGCTCCCGGTAGTCGAGGCCGCCGTGGATGAAGGCGACCTGCCCGGTGAAACCGAGCCCTTCCAGCCGGCGGACGAGGAATTCGGCGGTATCGCGGTGCTCGGTGAAGAGGATCAGCTTCTCGCGGGCGAAATCCGGGTTGCGCAGGACCTCGCGGAGCTTCTCGAATTTCGAGTCCTCGCCAGAATCGGCCAGCTGCCGCGCCCGGTCGAGCAACCCCGCGACCTGGCGGCGCTCCGCTCGCAGATCCATCAGGGTCGCCGCGACGCCGCCGCTCCAACTCGTCACCGCGGCCGGCGCGCACCAGCTCGATCGCCTCGTCGAGCCGCGCGAGGCGGCGCTCGAACGACCGCATCAGCGCATAGGTCGAGCTGGCCTGCCGCCGTTGGAACACGCTCATCGCGAGACGGGCCGCCGAGCGGTTCAGCACACGCGCCTGGTTGTAGGTCTTGTCGATGTACTCGGTCGTCGCGTCATAGAGCCGTCGTTCCTCGATGCTCAGCGGGTAGCCGAGAGTGTCGCATTGTCGCTGCGGATAGAGCGGCTGGCCCTCGAAGCGGACCAGTTCCTCCTTGATGCGGCGAATGAAATGGCGGCGGCGCGGCGCTTCGGGGAAGGCCTGAAACGCATCAAAGGTCGGGAGCGCATCCGGCGCCAGCAACCGCCACAGTCAATAATAGGGGAAATCCTTGCCCATATGCGGCGTCGCGGTCAGCAGCAGAATATTTGCCGCCGACCATCCCAACTGCCAGCGCGCACTGTCGCCCGGCAGCCCTGCAAGGGCTTCGGCGAGGCGGTAGCGGTCGGTCTTGCACACATAAAAATCGCGGTCGCGGTCGGCCGCGAGCTTGTGCGCCTCGTCGAAGACAACGAGATCGTACGGGCGGGCGGCACCGGAGGCGACGGCATCGCGCAAACGGGCGAACATGGCCTCGCCCGCCAGGGTATCGAGACTGACGATCAGCCGGTCGCTGTCGGGGCCGGTGAAGGGATTTCCCGACCGCGCCTCGGCTCCGCGCACGATGCGGAACGGGAGCCGGAAAAGGGTGCGCATCTCGCGCTCCCAATTCCCGACCAGCCCGGCCGGCGGAACGACGAGAATGCGGGTGATCAGCCGGCGCGCCAGCATCTCCCGCAGATAGAGCCCGGTCATGATCGTCTTCCCGGCGCCGACATCGTCGGCGAGGAGGAAACGCAGCGGTGAGAGGCCGAGCATGTGTTCGTAGACCGCGATCCGCTGATGCGGCAGCGGATCGATCAGAGAGGTCTCGGTTGCAAAGGCACGATTGAAGAGATGCCCGTAGGCGAGCCGTTTCGCCTCCGCCACGGCCACGACGAGGCTGGAGTTCGCTGCCGCGGCGCGGCCACGATCGCGGCGAAGCACTGCGCCCGCGAGATCGCGACATTGAGCCGATTTCGCGAGTACAGGAACTCGATCTGCCGAGATAGCTCCTCGCCCGGCGAGGCCGCCATCGAGATCAGCGCGACCGCCGCCTCCTGCCCCTAAAACCTGTCCACCGTCCCGACGCGGGCGCCTTCCGGCAGGCAGGATCGGAGCAGGTTGACCTGCATGTTGTACGGGCTGACAACGAGAATATCGCCGATCCCTATAGGGCGAACCACCCTGTCGCGGTCGGTCCAACACTGGCCGAGAAGGCTCTGATACAGCTCCCGAACCCGTGCCGCCTCCGGCTCGGAGCGCTGGAAACATCCTGCGTGCTCGACGCAGACGAACCGAAGACCCGTGGGGGTGAGCGCAGGGTCGGCTCCCCAGTCCAGGATCAGGCATTGGAGCTCGTTGCCCTCTGCAGGCAGCAAGCGGCCATCATAGAAGGCCTCGGAGACGAACTGGCACAGATCGGGGTGCATCCGGCGGGTCCTGCCGAGAAAGATCCCCCGCTCGGGCGGGACGGTCGCGGCACCGTCGAGCACGTGTTCGAGAGCGGAGAGGCCGGAGCGCCCCGGGCGGGTGCCCTGGATCGGCTGTGACAGCCGCATCTGGTCGCCGACCAGGACAATGTTCCGCGCGCTCACCCTCATCGCAACGATGTTGGCGAGCGAGAAGGGTTGCGGCAACCACCGGTCCGATGCCGGGGACCCAGAGCAGGATGGCATAAGGCGAGCCAGTGCCGGCTCGGCCTTGACGAGGTTGCGGATCTCGCGTTCGAGCGCCTGGATATCGGCGGCGCGGCGCCTCATGGCCGGCCGCCGCCTATCGTCGGGCGCGGGCGCCGCTAGCGGCGGAAAATCCTTGGTGATCTCGACCGCCGCAAACGACGGCAACTCGGAGGCGCCCGGCACGCCGATGACCCCGAGTTCGGCCAGGCGCCGCCACTTGAAGACCTGGGCCAGGACCAGCCCGTGCTGGCGCGCCACCTCCGAGATACTCGCCCCTGGCGCCGTCGCCTCGGCAAGCACCGCCAGCTTCTGCTCGATGGTGAAGCGGCGCCGCCGCTCCGGCACGCAAAGGCCCTTTTCGCCCTTTAGGGCGGAGAGGGGGCACTGGGCGGGTCGGCCGTTCGCCGAATCGGCGAAGGCGCGGCCGGGTTGCACCGGTCTGCCGACGCCGCGGATTTGCTGGCGATCGGCACACAGGGCTGATTTTGCCGCGCCGTCATGCGATGTAAGAAAGGCCATGCCGCTCGCAAATTTTGTCCATCTGCGCGTTCACACAGCCTATTCGCTGTCCGCCGGCGCCATCCGCATCAAGGAACTGGTCGCCTTGTGCCGGGCCGAGCGGATGCCGGCGGTGGCCATCACCGATACCGGCAACCTCTTTGGTGTTCTCGAATTTGCCGCCGCCTGCGCCGCCGCCGGCATCCAGCCGATCATCGGCGTTGAGATCGCGCTTGCCGCGGGCGAGGCCGCCGAGGCGCGCAACGGGCGCGCCGCCGCTTCCGGGCATCCGCCTGCGGCCGAGCGCCTCGTCCTCCTGGTCCAGAACGAGACCGGGTATCGCAACCTGATGGCGCTGGTCAGCCGCTCCTACCTCGCCGGCGACGGAGCGCAGGAACCGGCCGTCGCCCTCGCCGATCTCGCCGCCGCCGCGGACGGTCTCTTGTGCCTCGCCGGCGGCACCGGCGGCCCGGTCGTCGGGCGGCTTGTCGCCGAGGGTCAGACAGACGCGGCCGAAACCCTGCTGCTGCGTCTCGCGGCGGCATTTCCCGACCGCCTTTATGTCGAGCTGATGCGCCACGGCGCGCCGACCGAGGCGCGCGCCGAGGACGGGCTGATCGCTCTCGCCTATCGCCACGGGCTGCCGCTGGTCGCCACCAACGACGCCTATTTTCCCGACGCCGGGTTCTACGAGGCGCATGACGTTTTGCTGTGCATCGCCGCGGGCACGGTGCAGAGCGATCCCGAGCGCCGGCGCGCGACACCGCATCATCATTTCCGGCCGGCAGCCGAGATGCGGGCGCTCTTTGCCGATCTCCCGGAAGCCTGCGACAATACCCTTACCATCGCCCGGCGCTGCGCCTTTATCCCGCAGCCGCGCCAACCGATCCTGCCTGCCTTTCCGACCCCGCCCGGCGTCGATGAAGCGAGCGCGCTGCGCACCGCCGCGCTTGCCGGTCTCACAGAAAGGCTCAAACACCAGGTCTGGCGGCCCGGACACGATGAGGAAGAACGCCGGCACCTCGCCCAGCCCTATTGCGAGCGGCTCGAATTCGAGCTCGAGACGATCATCGGCATGGGGTTTGCCGGCTATTTTCTGATCGTCGCCGACTTTATCCAGTGGGCAAAGCGCCAGGGCATTCCGGTCGGCCCCGGACGCGGCTCGGGAGCGGGGTCGGTCGTCGCCTGGGCGCTCACCATCACCGACCTCGACCCGTTGCGCTTTGGCCTTCTGTTTGAGCGTTTTCTCAACCCGGAACGGGTGTCGATGCCGGATTTTGACATCGATTTCTGCCAGGACCGGCGCGACGAGGTGATCCGCTATGTCCAGGACAAGTACGGACC
>JBOHMF010000261.1:0-6338 GCA_050730055.1 Allostellaceae bacterium | reverse complement strand
TCTCATGCAGCGATGGTCCGGTCAGCGCCAGATCGGTCCACGGCGACAGCGCGATGGCGGCGCCGGGCAGCGGCCCGCCCTCGTCGCGCAGGCGCAGCATCAGTGCAAAGACCAGCCCGCCGCCCGCCGAGTCGCCGATCAGCACGATCCGCCGCGGATCGAGACCCTCGGCGAGCAGAAAGCCATACCCGGCGAACGCGTCGTCGAGCGCGGCCGGAAACGGATGTTCGGGCGCCAGCCGGTAATCGAGGCAAAGAAGAGCGGCTTCCGCCGCCGCGGCGAGCCGCCAGGTCAGATTGCGGTAGAGCCGCGGCGAACCGCCGGCATAGCCGCCGCCATGCAAAAACAGCACATGCCGCGCTCCGGGCGCGGCGCGGGAGGTGGCCGGCGGGATGACGCGCTCGGCCGGGACACCGCCGGCATCGACCGTGAGGGTCGCAAATCCGCGCGGCGGCGGCGGCACAAAGCGCTCGGCCGAGATCAGACGCCGGCGGGTCTGCGGCAGGCTGCGGCCAAAGCGCCGGCCGTGTTTTATGCAGCGGCGCAATGCGAAACGCACGAGTTCGGCGCGCAGGCTCATGGCATTACCACCTCCTCTGTCGCTCCCGCGAGTCGAGGGGGAGAAGAGTCCTAACCGGAGCAATTCTCCAATCGATTTGTCGATTCTTCCACCTTTTTCTGCCCTTTCGCACGTGCGGGGCAATCTGCGCCGCCCTGCTGCGCCGGCCGTTACCGCAGTTGCCCCGTCGCACCGGCCGTTTCGCCGCCGCCCGGTGCGGCGGTCGCCGCCTTGATCGGGACATCCGGGAGGGCGGCCGGTTGCCGGGGCGGGGGCCCCACCGAGAGGGTCTCTACCCCCGGCAAGGCCCCGACAAAGAGTTCGACGGCATCGCCGGCCGGAACGACGCCTTGCGGCGTCACCCGCGGCTCATAGGGAATGGCGAGCTTGCCAAATGCGGCGGTGAGCAGCCCCGCGGTGTCGGAGGTTTGCGCCGGGTTGACAAAGACGTTGACCCCGATGGCGTGGATGTCGCCAAACGCCCGCGTGACTTCCGGACCCCCCGCCTGCCAGCCGGCCGCGCGCAAGGCGGCGGCAAGCTGAGTGGCGTAATCATAGGCTTCGAGATCGCCCGGGATCGCCGAAACGACGACCTGCCGGCTGCCGGATTTTTTCAGATCGACCGCCAGTTCGGTCGCAGTCGCGGAGGCAAGCGCTCGCGTCCGTCGGGGCTGCTGCGCTTTTGCCAGCCGGGCTTGCAGCGCGGCGACGCGGGCCGAGAGGACGGCGATTTGCGGCGCGGCGGCGGCCGCGGCGCGACGCGGCAACAGTTGTTGCGCCTGCCAGACCGTCCCTGCCACGGCCAGTGAGCCGCTGACAAAGATCACCCCCAGCCACAGCCGCCGCGCGCCCCGGCGCACTGGCGGCGAACCGGCCACGGTCAGACTCAGGGCCGCGACCAGAACGACGAGCGCGGCCGGCACCCAGATCGCCACGGGATCGGCCCATGCGATCGCCTTTGCCCAGGCCATGTCGATCATCACCCCTCCGCTCCGATGCGCCGGCGATGCGGGCGGAGACACCCGGCACGGGTTCCGGCCTTTCGCAACAGGAACGCGGAAATCGGGCGAAACTCCGGATCTTTTCAGGCCGCCTTCAGCGCCGCCGGTTCCGGCTGCGGCTCCTCCCGGTCGCCGCTGATAAACAGCACCGTCACCGAGGCGGCGAGCAGCAAGAGGCCGGAGAACAGAAAAGCCTCGAAATAGGTGCCGAACGCGACGCGCATGACCCCGCCGAGATAGGCCGCCGAGGCGCTGCCGACCTGGTGCATGACGGTGATCCAGGCGACCATGATCCCGGTCTTCTCGGCACCGACGGCGCGGCTCAACAGGCGCACGGTCGGCGGCACGCTGGCGATCCAGTCGAGGCCGTACAGGATGCTGAACGCGGCCAAGCCGTAGAACGAGATGCCAAAGGCGAAGGGCAGATAGAGGAGCGACAGACCGCGCAGCCCATAATAGAGGGAGAGCAGCACGCGATTGTCCCAGCGATCGCTGAGCCAGCCCGATACGGTGCCGCCGAGAAAGCTGAAGGCGCCGGCGGCGGCGAGAAGGCTGGCGCCGGCCACCTCGGAGAGGCCATGATCGACGCAGGCCGGGATCAGGTGCGTCCCAATCAGGCCGTTGGTGGTAAAGCCGCAGACCATATAGGGGCCGCCGATCAGCCAGAAGTCGCGCTTTTTGATCCCCTCGCCGAGCGCGCGAAAGGCCACCAAGACCGGGTTGCCGGCCGGCGCCGGCGCCGCTTTTGGCGCTCCGGTCTCGCCATAGAGCGCGAGGCCGAGATCGGCCGGATGGTCGCGCATCAGCCACAGCAGCAGCGGCAGAAAACCTGCCGCCAGAGCCGCCATGCAGAGCAGCATCGCGCGCCAGCCGGCATAGCTGATGAGCGCCGCCATCGTCGGCAGAAAGATGAGCTGGCCAGCGGCGTTGGCCGCGGTCAGGATGCCGATCACCAGCCCCAGGCGGACGCGAAACCAGCGCGTGGCGATATAGGCGGAAAGATAGGAGCCGATGATGCCGGTGCTGACGCCGACGGCAACCCCCCACAGCGCCACCAGTTGCCATGCCTGATGGATGGTCGGGATCAGCGCCACGGAGAGGGCGGTCGCAGCCAGGGCGAGCGCCATCGTGCGGCGCACGCCAAAGCGGTCCATCAGCGCCGCGGCAAACGGTCCGGCCAGCCCGTAAAGCAGCAGGTTGACCCCGATTGCGAACGAGATCGTCGCCCGCGACCACCCGAACCCGTCCTGGAGCGGTACGATCAAGACGCCGGAAGCGCCGCGCACGCCCGCGGCGATCAGCAGCAGGAAAAAGGTGACGACGGCAACGATCCAGGCGTAATGCACCCGCCCCGCGGCCGCCTGGATCTGCGAAACCGTCACGCCAATCTCCTCATATTACCGGCGTCGGCAGCGGCCGTCCGGCGAAATGCGCCGACAGGTTGGCGATCATCAATTCGCCCATCGCGGCGCGCGTCTGATGCGTGGCGCTGCCGGCGTGCGGCATCAACACGACGTTATCCAGTGCGGCGAGCACCTCGGGTACGGCCGGCTCGGCGGCAAAGACATCAAGACCGGCGGCGCCGAGCGTACCCCTCTGCAAGGCCGTGACGAGGGCCTCCTCGTCCACCACCGAACCGCGCGCGATATTGATGAGGGTTCCCTCGGGTCCAAGCGCGGCGAGCATGGACGGGCCGACGAGGTGCCATGTCGCCGCCCCGCCCGGGCAGGCGACGACCAGGATCTCGCTCCACGCGGCGAGCGCTATCGGATCGGCAAAGAATGGATAGGGGACATCGGGCTTTTGCCGCGGCCCGCCGTAACCGATCGTCACGCCAAACGGCTCGGCACGCGCCGCGATCGCGCAACCGATCCGGCCGAGGCCGAGAATGCCGAGGCGGCGCCCACCGAGCGAGCGGCCAAAGCGCAGTTCGCCCCGCTGCCAGTCGCCGCGGCGGACAAAGCGGTCGCCCTCGGCGATCCGGCGCTCGACCGCCAGGATCAGTCCCAAGGCGAGATCGGCGGTGGCCTCGGTCACCACATCGGGGGTGTTGGTGACGCGGATGCCGCGCGCACGGGCGGCGGCAAGATCGATGCGATCGACCCCGATGCCAAAGCCGGCGATGATCTCGACCCGCGGCAATGCCGCGATCAGATCGGCCGGGCAGGGGTCGAGCACAAAGACCGCGATGGCGCGCGCGCGCGGCGCGAGGTCGCGCAGCAGGGCCGCGCGATCCGCCGCCTCCCACAGCCGGTGGGCGGTGAACAGTTCGTCAAGCCGCGCCAGGGTCGGCGGGTAGAGCGGTCCGACGACGACGATCTCCGGCCGCATCGGCCCTCCTTTCCGCTCCTAGACATCCGAAATCCGGCAGCAAAAGCAACCGCCGTCAACGCATCCGAGGGTTGTCAAACCGCGCTAATCGCTCTCGATCGGCTCGGTCGCGACGATCTCGATGCCAAAGCCGGCCAGCCCGACATAGGTGCGCGAGCGCGTCGCTAGAAGGCGGATCGAGGAGATCCGCAGATCGCGCAGGATCTGCGCACCAAGGCCGACCTCGCGCCATTGCGCGCTGCGCTCGCGTTCCGAATTGGTCCCCTCGATCGCCGTCGCCGGCACGCCGGAGGCGCCGTCGCGCAGATAGACGAGGGCGCCGCGGCCGGCTTCGTGAAAGCGGGCCAGCGCCTCGTGCACCGGCTTGGCGCCGCCAAACACGTCGCCGATCACAGTGGCGCGGTGCAGCCGCGCCGGCACTCCCGTGCCGTCGCCGAGATTGCCGTAGACAAAGGCGTAATGATGCACCTTGTCAAACGGGGTCAGATAGGCGTAGCCGGCCAGTTCGCCGATCTCGCTTGTCACGGTGAATTCGGCGACGCGTGTGACCAGCTTCTCGCGCGCCTGGCGGTAGGCGATCAGATCGGCCACCGAGATGCGCGCGATCCCGTGCGCCTCGGCAAAGGCGGCGACCTCTGGTCCGCGCATCACCGTGCCGTCGTCGTTGACCAGTTCGCAGATCGCCGCCACCGGCTCGACCCCGGCGAGCCGGCACAGATCGACCGCCGCCTCGGTGTGACCGGAGCGCATCAAGACCCCGCCTTCTCTGGCGATCAGCGGGAAGATATGGCCGGGCCGGACAAAGTCGGTGCGCCCGGCATTGCCGTTGGCGAGCGCCCGGATCGTCGCCGTGCGGTCGTCGGCCGAGATCCCGGTTGTCGTGCCGTGGCGATAATCGACCGAGACGGTGAAGGCGGTACCGTGGATCGCATCGCCATCGGCGACCATCGGCGCCAGATTGAGGCGGCGGGCGGTCTCGCCGGTCAACGGAGCGCAGACGATGCCGCAGGTATGGCGGATGATAAACGCCATCTTCTCCGGGGTGACGTGCACCGCCGCGAGGATCAGATCGCCTTCGTTCTCGCGGTCATTGTCGTCGGTGACGACGACGATCTCGCCGCGGGCAAAGGCATCGATCGCACATCGGATGGGGGAAGGGGGCACTGTCGTCATCTCCCAGAAGTCGCCGGTCAGGAGAAACCGTTTGCGGCGAGAAATTGCGGGTTTTCAATGCGCAGTCTGGCAATCGTGAGATGCCACAGGAGGCTGCGCGGGGCCTCCTCGCGCACCAGCGACGCAGCAAAAGCGCCCCGCCGCAGATCGCTGGCAAACCGGCGCAGGAGATCGGTCGGATCATCCGGCGCGAGGGTCTCATAGAACCGCGCAAGGTCAGCCTGAAGTGCAGCAAACGGCTTGTCTCCGGCCGCGGCTTCGCGCTCGGCGAGCGCCAGGACGGCGGCGATGCAGCGCGCCTCGTCCTGCCGATCCGGTGGCAGAAGCGGTGCCAAGTCTTCGCTCAGCACGGTGCGGGCGCGGGTGAGGAGCCGCAGTCCGCTGGTCAGATCGGACACCCCTTGGCGGCCCTCGGGGGCCTCGGGAATGTGCCCTTTGAGAGGCGCGCGCTGCACTCGCGCATCGGGGATCGGATCAATCAGCATCAGGATCTCAAGTTCGCTTTCCGTGGCGCGCCGCCCGGTCAGCGCGAGGTCGAGATCGGTCTCGCCACCAAAGATGTAACGGTCGCTCTGCTGCAACGCAATGACCGCCCAGCGCAGGTTTGCCATGATTTCCCAGAAATGCACCCGCAGCCGATCGATCGGCCGCTCCGCCGCGCTCTCATAGCCGCGGTAAAATGCGCCGCGGTCGGCGATGCCGCCGGCCTCGCGGTCGAGCCGCGCAAAGCGCCATGCCTTGCAGCAGAACCAGCCGATATCCTCGTGCGGATCGCCCCAGCCGGCAAATTCCCAATCGAGGATCGCGGTGAGCGCCACCCTGGCTCCGTGGGCGGCCAACAGGTAATTGCCGGTACGGAAATCGCGATGGCACAGCACCGGCGCCGCCGGCTTCGGCAGGTGGGTTTCCAGCCAGTGCAATCCCCATTCGAGCACCGGACGGGGTTCGCGGCGGCGGTCGAGCGCGGCGCGCAGCGTGGCGATCCGGCCTTGCGAGTCGTGATAGGCCGGAAGCACGGCAAGACCGCGCCGCGGCGGGCGGATGCGATGCAGGCGGGCGAGTTGGCGGCCGAGTTCCTCGGCCAACTCGGGACGGGCATCGCCGCCGGTGATCGGCGCGGGCGCCGCGCTTCCGGCGGCCCGCCGCATGACGAGAAACGGCCCGCCGCACACAGTCTCATCGGCGCCGGCAAACAGCGGCTCGGGAACCGTGAGACCGGCCGCAAAGACTGCCTTCAGCACGGCGAATTCGGCAGCCGGCGCGAGGCTCTCGCA
>JBOHMF010000260.1:0-6357 GCA_050730055.1 Allostellaceae bacterium | reverse complement strand
GTCCCCGTCTCCGCCGCCGCACCGGCCGCGGCCGGTGCGCAGATCCGGCGCGGCCGTGACGGCTGGAGGGCTTCGGGAACGCTCATCGCCATGCGCAGCACCGCTCCGGGCGGTGCCATCGTGTAGTGCGCGACGCGCTCGACAAAACGTCGCAATTCCAGGGCAAGCGGCGGCGTTGGCAGGACTTCGAGGACGGGCTTGAGCCGTTCCGGGGGAACTTTGTCCGCACCGGGGTCGCCATCCCAGACGACCCCGAGACAATCGCGGCTGCCCAGCGGGACACGCACAAAACTGCCCGGCGCGGGCGGCGCGCCGGCCGGCGCCCGGTAGTCGAGCGCGCCCTTGAGCGGCAGGGGGAGCAACACCTGCAGCCGGGTCGCCGCTCCCGCCCCGCGGTTTGGGGCGGGGTTTGCTGCCGGCTGCGGCGCGGCGGAATTGGCAAGCCGGGCAGGCATCGGCTACACTGCCCTTTGGAACGGCTCGGAAGAGGGGCGATCCGCCCACCTCCTCCCGGCGTCTCCAGGCCGAATTTGAGCGGGCTTTGCATGATCGCTTGTCACAGGATCGTCGTCTCCTTTCATGCCGCGGCGCGGGGCAAGGCTCGCTGCCGGGGCGCGGCAAATCCGGAGTGACCGTGGCCGACCACCCGCAAGACCAGCCCGAACCCGCCAGCGCCTCCGCCGCAGCGCCGGCGGAGGCGGTCGGTGCTCGCGAGGTGGTCGCCTATCTGCGCAGCCACCCTAATTTTCTCGAACGCCATCCGGAGGCGCTGCGTCTGCTGCGCCCGCCAAGCCGGCAGACGGATGAGGGCGTTGTCGACTTTCAGCATTTCCTGCTCGACCGTCTGCGCCGCGACCTGACCCGCCTGCGCCAGGAGCAGCACACTCTGATCGCCACCAGCCGCGGGAATCTGGCCAGCCAGTGCCGGGTGCACAAGGGGGTTCTGGCGATGCTGCGCGCGACCAGCTTTGAGCAGCTGTTGCAGATCGTCGCCACCGATCTCGCCGTGCTGATCGATGTCGATATCGTCACCCTCGGCATCGAGAGCGCGACCTCACCGACGACCCGCCTGCCGGTCTCCGGCCTGCGCCTGTTGCGCGACGGCACGGTCGAAAGCCTGCTGGGTCCGTCCCGCGCGGTGCTGTTGTGCACCGACATCCGTGGCGATCCGGCGCTCTATGGGGGCGCGGCCGGGCTTGTCCGTTCGCAGGCGCTCTTGCGATTGACCTTTGGCGGTGCGGCGCCGGCCGGCCTCTTGTGCATCGGCACGCGCTACCCGGACACGTTTCACCCCGGTCTCGGCACCGAGCTGTTGAGTTTTCTGGCACGCACCCTGGAAATCCGCGTCTTGCAGTGGCTCGGCCGCACGCCCTGATCCCTGCCCCCGTCCCGCCGGCGCGGTTTCCCGCCGCTGCCGATCTGCGCGCGGCGATCGCGCTGTGGACCGCCTGGCTTTCCGGCGAGCGCCGCGCCTCGGCCCACACGCTTGCCGCTTATGGCCGCGATCTCGCGCTGTTTCTCGATTTTCTGACTGGGCACCTGGGCGAGCCGCCCACGCTCGCCGCGCTCGATGGGCTGCGCGTCGCCGATTTCCGCGCCTTTCTCGCCCACCGCGCGGCGGTCCCGGTAGCACGCTCCTCGCTGGCGCGCGAAATCTCCGTCCTGCGCGGCTTTTTCCGCTTTTTGCAACGCCGCGGCCTCGCCGCCAATGGCGCGCTCGCCGCGCTGCGTGCGCCGCGGCTGCCGCGCCTGCTGCCACGCCCGCTCTCCGTCGCGGGCGCGCTCGCCACCGTCGACACGGTCGCGGCGCTGCCGCGTGAACCCTGGCAGGGCCAGCGCGACCGCGCGGTCCTGACCCTGCTCTATGGATGCGGTCTTCGGATCTCAGAAGCGCTCGCCCTCCGGCGCAACGCCGCGCCCTTTGGCGAGACGCTGGCGATCCGGGGCAAGGGCGGCAAGGAGCGCCTTCTGCCCGTCCTGCCGGCGGTGCGCGCGGCGGTCGCGGAGTATCTTGCCGCCTGCCCCTGGGCGCTCTCGCCCGAGGGGCCGCTCTTTGTCGGCGCGCGCGGCGGACCCCTGAACCCGCGTCAGACGCAGCGGCAGATGACGGCGCTGCGCGGTCTGCTCGGGCTGCCGCAGACGGCGACGCCGCATTCCCTGCGCCACAGTTTTGCGACCCACCTGCTGGAGGGGGGCGATGGCTCCGGATCGGAACCGGGGCAGGTTCTGCGCGCGATCCAGGAACTGCTGGGCCACGCCAGCTTATCGACGACAACGCGCTACACCGCGATTGACGGCGCGCGCCTGCGTGCCGTCTATGACGCGGCCCACCCGCGCGCCCGATTATCGCGCCGCGGCGTTGTCGGGGAGGATGCGAGCGGCTAGGATCGCAGCGGCGCGGAGGTGAGGATGGTCAACGCAGAGATCTGGCCGGCGCTCGATTACAGCCGGGTGCCCTACCGCTTTTATCACGATCCGGAAGTCCACGCGCGCGAGCAGGAGCGCATCTTTCGCGGCCCGGCCTGGAACTTTCTCGGTCTCGATGCCGAGATCCCCAATCCCGGCGATTTCCGCCAGAGCGTCATCGGCGAGGTGCCGATCCTCCTCAATCGCGATGCCGACGGCACGGTCAAAGCCTTTGTCAACCGCTGCGCCCATCGCGGCGCGCTGGTGCGGCGCGAGATCGCGGGCAACGCGCGCGAGCACCTCTGCCTCTATCACCAATGGTGCTACGGTCTCGATGGCAGCCTGAGGGCGATCCCGTTCCGCCGCGGCATCCGCGGCAAGGGCGGGATGGATGCCAGCTTTGACATGGGCGCACACGGGCTGCAAAGGGTGCGGGTCGAAGGCGTCAACGGCGTCTTGTTCGGCACCCTGTCCGAGGTGGCCGAGCCGCTCCAGGACTATCTCGGCGCGCCGGTCCTGGCGCATCTGCGGCGCCTGTTTGACCGGCCAATCGAGATCCTCGGCTATCACCGCCAGCGCCTCCGCGGCAACTGGAAGCTCTACGCCGAGAACACCCGCGACAATTACCACGCCAGCCTGCTGCACGCTTTTTTTGCGATCTTTGGCCTCGACCGTTCGACCCAGACCGGCGGGGTCACGATGGACGCCCGCCATCGCCACAACATCACCTGGGCCGAGGCGGAGAGCGAGGACGACGCGGCCTTTGCGCGCGCGGCCTACGCCGCCGCCGGAGTGCGCGACGATCACCTGTCGCTCAAGGACCCGGACCTCGTCACCTTTCGTCCCGAGCGCGCCGACCGCATCAATCTCGCCGTCACCTCGGTTTTTCCGTCAGGCGTTTTTGTCCAGATCAGCAACAGTCTGGCGACCCGCCAGATCCGGCCGCGCGGCGTCGATGAATGCGAGGTCTTTCAGACCCTCTTCGGCTATGCCGACGATCCTCCCGAGATGCGGCGGCACCGGCTGCGCCAGGCCAATCTGGTCGGCCCCGCCGGTCTCGTCTCGATGGAGGACGGCGAGGCGATCGAGGTCGCGCATCGCGCCTCGATGCCCGATCCCGCCGCGACCACGATCATCGAACTGGGCGGCGGCGGGGTCATCTCCGACCGCGACTATCGCGTCAGCGATGTGCCGCTGCGCGGCTTCTGGTCGTATTACGCCGAACTCCTCGGCATCGAGCCGGAAGGCGCGGTGCGATGATCAATGACCCCCTCGCGCTCCATGATCTCTACGCGCGCTACGGGGCTCTGATCGACGCCGTGGCATACGACGACTGGCTCGCGCTCTTTGCCGCGGAGTGCAGCTATCACATCATGCCGCGCGAGAACCATGAGCGCGGGCTGCCGGCCGCGCTCGTCTTTTGCGACAGCCGCGCCGTGCTCGAAGATCGCATCCGCGCGCTCCTCGACGCCAACAAGTTCAATATCCACAACGACCGCCATCTGATCGGTCTGCCGCGGATTGTCGGCACAGAGACCGCAAGCTTTCTCGCCGAGGCGCCGTTCGCGGTCTACCAGACTGATCAGGAGGGCGAGAGCCGGCTGTTTGCCACCGGCCTCTACCGCGACCGTCTCATCGGCGAGGGCGGCGGTCTGAAGTTCCGCGACAAGCTGATCCTCTTGGACACCTTTGCGGTGCCGAGCCTCCTCTCGACCCCGCTTTGACAGCCTGCAACATTGGCGGAATACGCTGCGCTCTTCCGCCCTACGATCCACGATCTGGTGCAGGGCGGAAAAGCGCAGCGAAGCGGAGTCATTCCGCCATCCCTTACCCGGCGACCTTGCGGCCGGCGAGGTGTTCGAGTACCTGCACCAGGCCCGAATGGTCCCAGCTCTTGCCACCCATCGCGGCGGCGGCGTTAAAGAGCTCCTGCGTTGTCGCGGTGTTGGGCAGCGACAGGTTGAGCGCCCGCGCCCCCTGCAAGGCGAGACCCAGATCCTTCTGATGTAGTTCGATGCGAAAGCCGGGGTCAAAGGTGCGCTTGATCATCCGCTCGCCGTGGACTTCGAGAATGCGCGAGGAGGCAAACCCGCCCATCAGCGCCTGACGCACCCTGGCCGGATCGGCGCCGGCGCTGGCGGCAAAGAGCAGCGCCTCGCCGACCGCCTCGATCGTCAGCCCGACAATGATCTGGTTGGCGACCTTTGTGGTCTGACCGTCGCCGTTGCCGCCGACGAGGGTGATGTTCTTGCCCATCAGGTCAAAGAGCGGCTTCATCCGGGCAAAGGCGCGCTCGGGTCCGCCGACCATGATCGTCAGACTGGCGGCCTCGGCCCCGACCTCGCCGCCCGACACCGGCGCGTCGAGATAGTCGCAACCGCGCTTGTTGATCTCGGCGGCAAAGAGCTTTGTCTCGATCGGCGAGATTGAGCTCATATCGACAACGAGCTTGCCCGAGGACAGCCCCGCCGCGACCCCGTCGGGATCAAACAGCACGGCCTTCACATCGGGCGTGTCGGGGACCATCACGATGATGATCTCGCCGCGCTCGGCGACCGCCTTTGACGACTCGCAGACGGTGGCGCCGGCGGTCCGCACATCCTGCGGCATCGTGTACTTGTCATAAACCAACAGCTCGTGCCCGCCCTTGATCAGGTTGAGGGCCATCGGCCGCCCCATGATGCCGAGTCCGACAAAACCGACCTTCATGATCCTCTCCCCGCTCACGGTGAATGCGCGGGCAGAGACTGCTACATTTGCGGCTCTCTTCTCAAGCGGCGCGGCCGCAGCCGCGGCACGGAGCGAGGAAGGCAGGACGGCGATGGGTCGCAATTCGGCTCTTTATGACGAGGATTTCTTCGCCTGGACGCAGGAGCAGGCACGGCTTCTCCGGGAAGGCGCCTTATCCGAGATCGACATCGAGAATATCGCCGAGGAGCTGGAATGCATGGGCAAGAGCAACCGGCGTGAATTGCGAAGCCGATTGATCGTATTGCTGATGCATCTCCTGAAGTGTCGGTTCCAGGCCGACCGGATATCTCCGAGCTGGCGGATCACAATCCGCCATCAACGCGACGAAATTGACGCACTGCTGACGGATTCGCCGAGCTTGCGCCCTGAGGCTGCCGAAATGCTCGCGCGTGCGTATGAAAAGGCGCGCCAGGACGCAATCGATGAGACCGGACTCCCATCGGTCATCTTCCCGGCCGAGTGCCCTTAGTGTCCGTCCGGGATGTTTTCTGGTTGTATGAAAGTGTTGTAAGTTTCGTGTGGGGGCAGTCCAGAGGGGAAAGCGGGCGATGTGGACAGTCGAGAGCCGGGCACGATACAACCGCGACCACCTGCGCTATCCGAGCGACCCCGGCCTTCGCCGGGGCAGGCTCTGACCGACGAGGAATGGGGTCTGATCGAGCCGCTCATCCCATCGGCCAAAAAAGGCGGCAACAAACGAACCGTGAACGTGCGCGCGGTTGTCAATGGTGTGATGTCTATTCTGAGCACCGGTTGCCAGTGGCGCTATATCCCCACAGACCTGCCGCCGCGCAGCACCGTGCATGATGACCTCAGCTTATGGCGGTGGGATGGAACGCTCGACCGCATCCATCATGCCCTCTACGTGAAGTGTCGCGAGCAGGCGGCGCGGGAAGCACGCCCGACTGTCTGCATCCGCGACAGCCAGAGCGTGAAAAGCGCCGAAAAAGGGGGTCGTGCCTCGACCCGCCGGGCGGAGCCTGTCCTCGGGCGCGGCAGAGCCGCGACCCGTGGGACGCGGGCCAGCGGGTCGCGGGCAAAAAGCGGCACATCCTCGTCGCCATGCAGGGCCTGCTGTTGCACGGCCTGATCACTGCGGCGGATGTTCAGGATCGTGACGGCGGTATCCGGGTGGTGTCGACCCTGTTTGGGATGTTCCCGTGTCTCCGGAAACTCTTTGCTGACAGCGCCTATGACGGG
>JBOHMF010000259.1:0-6398 GCA_050730055.1 Allostellaceae bacterium | reverse complement strand
CTGCGCCTGCGGCGCACGCACAGGTTTGCGGTCTCGCTGAGGACGCGCTCGATCAGCGTCATCATGTCCTGCAAGCGGAACGGCTTCAGCAGGTGGTAATGCCCGCTCTTGTCAAGACGTTCGAGATGGCGGTGATCGCCGGTGATCAGGATGACGCCGCAGCCCAGATCGCGCGCGGTCTCGGCCAGGGCAAAGCCGTCCTCGCCGCCCGGCAGAAGGACATCGATGATCGCGATGTCATAATCGTCTGCGTCGAGCGCGGCGCGCATCTCCGCCCCCGTCCCGACCGCTGCAAACTCGAACCCCTCATCCGTGAACGCCGTGCTCAGGAGCTCCCGGATCTCGTCATAGTCCTCGACGATCAATATCTTGCAGATCCGCGGCATCGTCAAAATCCGTTCCGTTCCGGCCGGGTTATCGCAGAGTTTTCCTTTGGCCGCGAGGGCAGCCTCGCCGAGGTTCCCGCGTGATCGGGGATCGTGCGGGCTGGACCGGGGGCGGTGGAGGTCCGACATTCTGCACTCAAACCATGGAGGAAGCGGCGATGGATCTCGGAAAACTCGGCGTATGGACCTCGATGGATGCGATGAGCGCGGCCGAGGCGGCCGCTTTCGCCCGTCGTGTCGAGGCGCAGGGCTATGCCGCCTTGTGGCTGCCCGAGAGCCGCGGGCGCAACGCGCTGGTGCATTCCTCGTGGCTGCTGGCCAACACGCAAAGGCTCGTCATCGCCCCCGGCATCGCCAACATCTACGCCCGCGACCCGATGGCGATGGCGGCGGCGCAGACGGGGCTGAACGAACAATCCGGTGGCCGCTTTCTGCTCGGCATCGGGGTGTCGCACGCGCCCGCGGTCGAAGGTATGCGCGGGCACAGCTATGGCAAGCCGATCGCAACGATGCGCGCCTATGTCGAGGGCATGAAACAGGCGGCCTACGCAGCGCCCCAGCCGGGCGAAAAGCCCTTGTTGATCCTGGCGGCGCTGGGGCCGCGCATGCTCGAACTGTCGGCCGAGTTGGCCGACGGCGCTCACCCCTACAACACGACCCCCGAGCACACGCAAAAGGCGCGCCGCATCCTGGGGTCCGGCAAGCTCTTATGCCCCGAGCAGATGGTGCTGCTGGAGAGCGATCCGGAACGGGCGCGCCGGGTCGCGCGGCGAACGCTCGTCCGCTACATGCAGCTCGACAATTACGTGCGCGCCTGGCGTCAGCAGGGGTTTGGCGACGACCTCGCCGGTGGCGGCTCCGACCGCTTTGTCGATGCCATCGTCGCCTGGGGCGACGAGCGGGCGATCGGCGCGCGCATCCGCCAGCACTGGGACGCCGGCGCCGATCACGTCTGCATCCAGCCGCTTGCTCCCGAAGGGTCGCGGCCGGGCGCGGACGAGCGGGTTCTCAAAGCTCTGGCACCGGCGCTCGATCCTCGCGCCAGCGCCTGAGCGCGTCGCCCCAACCCGGCGGCAATTGCGAACCCGCAAGCGTCCAGCGGATAAAGCGGGTCGCCCCCATGCGCGCCGTCAACGCCGTCATCGTTTGCGCATGCGGCGGGGTGCGCACAAACGCGTCCAGGCTCTCTTCATCCCGCCAGGCCGAGAGCGTCCAGAACCGCCTGGTCAGCGGCTCCGCGCGCAACGCATAGCCGAGGAGGCCCGGACTCCTTTTCAACTGCCTTGTGATGCGCAGCGTATTCAGCAGAAACCCCGGGGCGTGCCTGCGGCGGGCGAGCGGGAGGTAGGTGAGCAGCACCAGACAGGGCTGTTCCGGGTCGGCGCGGGCAAACGATTTTCACGGCAGCGTTGCCATCGCGTCTTCCTCCTCCGGTGCGACGCGCTTGACGGGTCTCCGCGGGCAACCGAAATTGTCGCGAGCGGACCGCGCCCTCCGGCGGGGCGGAAGGCGGGTCGGCCTGGACAACGAGGGATACCGGCGATGTACTCGCAAACCACCCGCTCGATCACGGTAACGGTCAAGCCGTTCTACCTCGAAGATCAGTCATCCCCGGCCGACGACCATTATGTATGGGCCTACCAGGTCCGCATCGAGAATTGCGGCGGGGAGACGGTGCAGTTGCGCCGCCGCCACTGGCGCATCACCGACAACCGGGGGCAGGTGCAGGAGGTGCGCGGACCGGGAGTGGTCGGCGAGCAGCCGGTGCTGCGCCCAGGCGAAAGCTTCGAGTACACGAGCGGCACGCCGCTCGCTACCCCATCCGGCATCATGGTCGGAACCTATGACATGGAGACGCGGGAGGGCGAGACCTTTGCCGTCGCCATTCCCGCCTTCTCGCTCGACAGCCCGCATCAGCAGGTGCGGATCAACTGAAGATCGGCGCCGCTGGATCGATCTGCGGGTCGCCGTCCGCCCCAACAACAAGACGAGAGGATTTGATGCCGAAGGTTATGGCGACACCGGTGCCGCTGTCAAAAGCGCGTCCGTCCGAGGTGCGGCAGCCGACCCGCGAAGAGGCCGAAGAGGCGGTGCGCACGCTGATCCGCTGGGCCGGCGACGATCCGACCCGCGAGGGTCTTCTCGGCACGCCCGACCGCGTCGTGCGCGCCTATCGCGAGTTCTTCAGCGGCTATGCCGAGGACCCGGTGGCGCTGTTGCAGCGCACCTTTGAGGAGGTCGGCGGCTACGACGAGATCATCGCGCTCAAGGATATCCGCTTTGAGTCGCACTGCGAGCACCACATCGCCCCGATCATCGGCAAGGTCCACGTGGCGTATCTGCCAAACAGCCGCGTCGTCGGCATCTCCAAGCTCGCCCGGCTTGTCGAGGTCTATGCCAAGCGGTTGCAGATCCAGGAAAAGATGACGGCGCAGATCGCCAACACCCTGGACGAGGTGCTGCAGCCGAAGGGGGTCGCCGTGGTCATCGAGGCGGCGCATCAGTGCATGACCACCCGCGGCGTCCACAAGCCCGGCATCACGATGGTGACAAGTCACATGCTGGGCGCCTTCCGCCACGACCCCTCAAGCCGGCGCGAGGTGCTGGCGATGATCGGGGCGACGGGCGAGACCCGGCTGCACAACGTGTGACCCGATGAACCCCGCCGTCCCCGCCATCCTCGAACGCCTTGTCGGCTTTGACACGGTTTCGGCCAACTCGAACCTGGAGTTGATCGGCTGGATCGCCGACTACCTCGACGGCCACGGCATCGCGTGTGCGTTGACCCACGACGCCGCCGGGAAAAAGGCCAACCTCTATGCCACGATCGGCCCGGCGGAGCGCGGCGGCGTCATCCTGTCCGGTCATACCGATGTCGTGCCGGTCGCGGGTCAGGCGTGGGACAGCGACCCGTTTCGCCTGACCCGGCGCGCCGATCATCTCTACGGGCGCGGCACTGCCGACATGAAAGGCTTTATCGCGCTCGCTTTGGCGCTGGTGCCCGAGGCGCTGGAGAGCCCGCTCGCAGTGCCACTCCACCTCGCCTTCAGCTTTGACGAGGAGGTCGGCTGTCTCGGGGTGCCGGAACTGATCCGTGCCCTGCCCGCGGGCGGCGCCCGCCCGCGCCTTGCGATCATCGGCGAGCCGACCGAGATGCGCATCGGCAACGCGCAGAAAGGGCTGTCGTTTCTGGAGACGCGCGTGGCCGGTCTCGAAGGCCATTCGAGCCAGCCCGACAAGGGCGTCAACGCGATTGCGGGAGCCGCCGAGGTCATCGCCGAGATCGGCCGGCTCGCCGCCGAGGCGCGCACCCGCGCGCGGCCCGAGAGCGGCTTTGACCCGCCCTATACGAGCTTCAACCTCGGCATGATCACGGGCGGCACCGCGGTCAATATCATCGCGCGCGCCTGCGCGTTTTCCTGGGAATTTCGCACTCTGCCGGGCGAGGACCCGGCGGCGCCGCTCGCCCGCCTTGAACGCTTTGTGGCGGGCGATCTTTTGCCGCGGATGCAGGCCGTCCATCCCGGTGCCTCGGTTGCAACCGAGCCGATTGCCGTCGTGCCGCCGCTGGTGCCTGATCCGGGTTCGCCGGCCGAGACGCTCGCCCAGCGCCTCCTCGGCGCCAACAGGGCGGTGACGGTCGCCTTTGCCACCGAGGCCGGGCATTTTCAGAATGCCGGCATCCCCGCCGTGATCTGCGGTCCGGGTTCGATCAGCGTGGCGCACCGGCCCAACGAATACATTACCTTGCCCCAGCTTGCCGCCGGCGCAGAGTTTCTCGATCGTCTCCTCCTCTGGGCGCGCCGCGGCGACGCCTGACAAGCGGCCGTCGGGAATGCGGCCCATCCGGGCGCGATCCGCAGTGAGGACATAGCGGGAAATTCCGATCGGCAGCGGCGTGAATGTCGGTTGCATCGGATGGCGGGGCCGCTATCCTGCGCCGTTCGGGTTTCTCGGGGGGGGGCAACAATGAAGGCGTCGAGGCTTCTTTGCGCGCTTGCCACTCTCTTCGTGCTCGCCGGGACCGGCGCCAGCGCCGCACCGGCCAACAAGCAGCAGGTTCTGAAAGAACGCCAGGCGCTGATGAAAAGGCAGGGGCACAATCTCGGCATGATTAAAGGCTATCTTGAGGGCAAGGTCGATCAGGCCAAGGCCACCGCCGCGGCGGACGATCTGACCAAGACGATGCACGACATCCCCGCAGTATTCCCGCCGGGAGCCGCGGGGCAAAGCCCCGACGGCAAATACGCGGCAAAGCCGGTGATCTGGACGGACTGGCAGAGTTTTCTTGCCCATCGCAACACGGCCGCGGCAAAGGTCGATACGCTGGTCGCGGCGGTCAAGAGCGGTGACAAGGCAGGGATCAAGACCGCCTTTGTCGATCTCGGAAAGAACGGCTGCGGCGCTTGTCACGAGAAATTCCGCGAAAAACTCAAAAAGTAAGCGCAGCCTTCGCCGTCTGCCTGCTGCTCGCCGTCACCCGATCAGCCAGTGGGGCGGCCGCCGAGAGCGGGATCATCGCGCGCGGCGCCTATCTGGCCAACGCCGCCGATTGCGTCTCCTGTCATACCGACAAGGAGCATCATGGCCGGCCTTATGCCGGCGGCCGCGCGATCCCGACCCCGTTTGGCACCTTCTACAGCCCGAACATCACGCCCGACCGCGAGACCGGCATCGGCCGCTGGACCGATGTGCAATTTCTGCGCGCATTGCATGACGGCGTCCGCCCCGATGGCAGCAATCTCTATCCGGCCTTCCCCTATCCGAGCTTTACCAGGATCACCGGTGCCGACGCGCTGGCGATCAAGGCTTATCTTTTCTCGCTGCCGCCGGTGCGGCACAGGGACCGGCCGCCCGCGCTCCCGTTTCCGCTCTCCTGGCGCTGGCTGGTGACCCCCTGGAAGTGGCTGTTTTTCACGCCGGGGCGCTTCCGCCCGGTGCCGGGGCGCGGCGCCCAGTGGAACCGCGGCGCCTATCTCGTCACCGCGCTCGCCCATTGCGGCGAGTGCCACACCCCGCGCAATTTTCTCGGAGCGATGGAACAGAGCCGGTTTCTCGCCGGTAGCTCGGCGTGCCCGTGCGGCAAGGGGGCGGTTCCGAACATCACGCCCGACCGCAAGACCGGCATCGGGACGTGGAGCATCGACGACATCACGACGCTGCTCGCGACCGGCCAGACCCCCGATTTCGACTTTGTCGGCGGCGCCATGGCCGAGGTCGTCAACAGCACCGCACGATTGACCGCGGACGACCGCCGCGCGATCGCCGTCTTTCTCAAATCCGTGAAGCCCATCGTGACGCCGGAGCAGAAGAAATAGCCGGCGGTGCGTTCCGGCACCGGACGCTCGGCGGCGAGATCATGCGCCGATGCCATCCGGACAGTTCGGATTTATGCGAAGCGATCGCCGGAGACAGAGCCGGAGCGCATCGCCAGATTCCAGGCAGTGAAATCCCCCAAGTCTGGAGATCCAGATGACCTCTTGCTCGCTCCCCTTTGCAGCACCGAGACTCGATCCGCGCGAGGAGCATTTCCGCATTCCCGGTCCTCACGACGGTCTGTCGCTGTTTCTGCGTCACCTTTCGCCCGACGGCACGGCGGCGCCGAAGGGAAGGGTCGTCCTTTATATTCACGGTGGGACATTTCCCTCGGCACTGTCGATCGCGCACCGCTTTGACGGGCGCTCGTGGCGCGACGAACTCTGCGCCGCCGGCTTTCATGTCTGGGGTCTCGACTTTCACGGCTTTGGCCGGCTGTCCGACCCCTACCCGGAAATGGCGGAGCCGGCGGCGAGCCATCCTCCCCTCGGCCGCGCCGAGGACGCCAGCCGGCAGATCGAAGCGGCGGTCCGCTTCATCTGCGCGCATCACGGCGTTCCTCGGCTTTCGCTGATCGCGCATTCCTGGGGCAGCATCGTCTCCGGCCATTTTGCCGGGCGCTGCCCGGAGCTGGTGGATCGGCTGGTCTTTTTTGGCCCGATCGCCTGGCGCCCGCGCCAGGGCGAACCCGTGCGC